>NZ_JAPZSZ010000315.1:0-2639 GCF_027532095.1 Microcystis sp. LE19-195.1E | reverse complement strand
GTTTGAATTGTTCATCTGATAAGTTTTGATAATCCATAATTTTGCTAATAAACATAGCAAAATTATAGATGATTTCCTGACCTAAGATCACATTTTATTCTTTTTTCCACTTCAATCTAAGAATTGAGAAAAAAGCAAAACTTTATATTATACCATAAAAAAATTATGCAAGAGGTCTAATAGCTTATCTTGTCCCTAAATCTCAAAAAAATCGGGCTAGAAATATCTTCTAACCCGATATTAGTGATTAATTTCTCGACTTAGTAAGCGTCCTGTAGTTCGTAGAATTCGGGAGAAACGTAATCTTTGCGTAGAGGCCAACCGACCCAATCTTCCGGCATTAAAATCCGTTTCAGGTGGGGATGTCCTTCATAAATAATGCCGAACATATCATAACTTTCTCGTTCTTGCCAGTCAGCTGCTTTCCAAATCCAGTAAACCGAGGCAACCCGGGGATTATCTCTGGGAAGAAAGACTTTTAAGCGCACTTCCACGGGACTATCGACATTATCGGTTACTTTGACCAGATGATAGAAACTAACTAATTCTTTCCCCGGTCCCAAATCGTAAGCACCCTGACATTGGAGATAATTAAAGCCATAAGCGTATAAAGCAGTGGCCAGAGGAATTAAAAAGTCTGCTTCTACTTTAATCAATTCCACACCACTATGGTCAGCTTCTAAAGCTTGATGCTCAAAACCATTTTCACTTAACCAAATCGAAGTGGGGCCAGCTTGCACAATAGCTGTGGTTTCTTCAGTCATTTAGATTTCTTCCTTTTGTTTCGTGGTCAAAAGAGCGGGGGGAACAGGCATACCGGTGGCTTCTAGCAACTCTTTCGGAGGTGCTTGACGGGTGGCCGATTGCAGATATTTACCCGTAAGAATCGGTTCCGTGGCCTGCATTTTGTGGGTAGTGCTGTAATAACGATTGGTTTGCTGGAGGACAGTCCCGCGTTCTTGAATAGATTCGTTAGCGACTTTTTTCCGCAGTTTAATAATCGCATCGATAATCGCTTCCGGACGAGGGGGACAACCGGGTATATAGACATCCACGGGGATAAGTTTATCTACTCCTCTAACCGCAGTGGTGGAGTCACTGCTGAACATTCCCCCCGTAATCGTACAGGCACCCATGGCGATAACGTATTTAGGTTCCGGCATTTCTTCATACAGACGCACCAAAGCGGGGGCCATTTTCATGGTGATTGTACCGGCAGTGATGATTAAATCGGCTTGCCGGGGACTAGAACGGGGAACTAAACCAAAGCGATCGAAATCAAAACGGGAACCAATCAAGGCTGCGAACTCGATAAAACAGCAAGCTGTACCGTATAGCATCGGCCAAAGACTTGACAAACGCGCCCAGTTATACAGGTCATCAACGGTGGTGAGGATGACATTTTCCGATAAATCCTGGGTAACTTTGGTGCGTTCGATGGGATTGAGGATTTTTTCGCTTTGTTGTTCGATAATTTGCTTAAATTCGCTGGTAGGGTTGGGACTCATCGGGTTATCCTCTTATGAAAAGTCAAAAATAAGGAAAATTATGGCCGTTATGACCATTCTAAGGCTCCTTTTCGCCAAGCATAGACGAGAGCAACCACAAGGATAGCAATAAAGATCAGTGCTTCTACAAAAGCTAATAGGCCCAATTGATTGAAAGCTACTGCCCAAGGGTAGAGAAAGACGGTTTCCACGTCAAAAACCACGAAAACGAGGGCAAACATATAATAACGAATGTTAAACTGAATCCAAGCACCGCCGATCGGTTCCATCCCCGATTCATAAGTGGTGCGTCTTTCCGGACCACCACCACTAGGCCGCAGGACTTTGGAGGCAGTTAGGGATAGGATTGGTACTAAACTGCAAGCAAGCAGAAATCCTAGAAAATACTCGTAACCTTTGAGGACAAACACTGGGTTTTTTTTCTCCTTATTCGCTATCGACAGGGGAAGTTGTCGGCATCTCTATGGCTACTTATTATAGAGGCTTTAGCAACCCGTCTCCTTCTCAAAAGCAGCATTGAAGATGTTTATCCAGATTGCTCGTTAAGATTGTACGGGAGTGCCGGAGTTGCCAGTTCGAGCATTTGTCCTAAAATTTCCGATAGGCAGTATAGTTTGTTAATGCACAGGCTCAAAGCAGCGATCGCAATAAGAGGAGAGTATCTGGTGTGGGGATAACTTTAAGTTGGGAAAGTTGAGCATCTCATACGGCCGCTCCTTTTGACACCCCCCAGTCTGACGGCAAATCCTTGTACAGAAAAACTTTCAAGAGTTCTCAGCACCACTAGGGTATCCCCAGCCAGGGAGATAAATGTAAAGATTTATTAAATTGTAGCGTATGATACAGTCTGGGGGGGGTAGAGTGCATATTGGCCATTATCTAAAACTAAACAAGAGAGTAAAGCCATGGCTACTTACTACGGTACAAGTGGAGCAGACTACTACAACTATACGGGAAGTGAACAACTCTATGCCTATGGTTATGGTGGCATTGACATCCTCGCCGCCGTAAAACGGACGGCGATTCCCAAACCTCACGATTTAGGTTTCTGCTTCTTTCCCGAAGGATTTTTCGCACCTGCCTTAACAGATTTACTCTGTTCTGGTCTTATGGTCGCTCTACAGACTGACA
>NZ_JAPZSZ010000029.1:0-9806 GCF_027532095.1 Microcystis sp. LE19-195.1E | reverse complement strand
TTAATTGTGGTCGGTTAATCCAAAAGTCTCTATCAGTTAGAACTCATGTTTGTTCCTGCGGATATGTGGAAGATAGGGACAAAATGGCGGCATTAAATATACTCAAAAAAGCTACGATAGGGCATATCGGAAGCTGGTCGTTAGACCTAAACGCTTGGGGAGATTTAAGCTCTATTTTGGTTGGTAGAAATACCTGCTAAGACAACTTGAGTCAGTGAACCAAGAATCCCTCGCATAAGCGCGACGGGAGTGTCAACATAGTCACTTGAGCGGCAGGACAGGCAATACAATTGCCACTGCGCCAAGGGATTATCTAATGCAACCTAGGGAGTATTTTCGGCTCTCTTGGGGTCTTGGTAATGAGCAAATCTTATCGAAGAAAGGGCGTAGGCTATAGGGCCTTACCAGTCACGGCAGCTGCAATGTAGGGGCGCAAAGCTTGCCATTGGTGTCAACTTAAGGGAATAGCCCCCCAAATTTGTTGAGAGAGAGCATCCCTTTCCCTGTGTCGTTTCCTTTCAGCTTTAACTAGGCCGAAAAGTTTGGCTCGCTCGGCTAAATAACTGAACAATCTCTTGATTAAGAGAAAAGCCGACTCTATCCGCTGACTCCTAACCCTAACAAAAATTTTTGATTTTTACAATAGGTCTAATAAGACCAGCCTACTTATCTAACTTATTGTGGTCAACTTTTTTCTCATAATTGAACATCATTTATCGCCCTAACATCATTGGTAATGGTAACGATAATTCTTTGCAGCTTCGCACCTTGGAACTCGTAAGGAATCTCGTGTTTATATTGAGTTAGGAAGTTAGGAGTATGATTTGATAAAGTTCTTATAATATCGACATTTTGTTCGATGTTATTAATATACAGTTTCATCTTATCTATTGTGCTGTCACCCAACTTTTCATCGGAAGGGGCGATTATCTTTGGTTTGGCAAATGCAACTTTGAGTGTCACCTCGCTACTAAGACGAGGAAGATCACAAGTGATCTTCTGTTGTTGTCCTAACCAGTTATAGACATAACATAGTTTTCCCTGATAGATGTAGAAACTATGTCCACCAAAACATCCGCCGTGCGCCATCAGAACACCTTGTAAGTCCCCTTTAGCTTTGGAGAAATCAATAGTTGCTTCGATGGCATAGAAACGAGTGCTAATATTAGGGGCAACAGCTTCGGAAATTTCTGATCCCCCTGGATGATAGGTATAGCTAAATGTGGTATATTGTCGGTCATCAGAAAATGCTGGGGGACGTAATTGAGGAATTTCTCCACCCAATACCGCAGACCCAGAGCAATCTTCAAGTGGCATATATTGTTTAGCCATCGAAATCTCCTTAGTAATTGATAACGGAAAAAAGTGAGAGATTTAGCTGGAATTACACTGATGGACAAAATTAACAAACCAACTCTGCTTTAACTCATACTACTCAGTCTTCTATGCTAAGATGATCCAAAAAACGCAAGTTTTTAAATTGATGGGCAAAAAAATTTTAACTTTACTCAATAACCAAATAGCTATATATAGATGTTTATTTTTGACAATAAAACCAATATTTTAATTAATTCTCAGGAATTAACCTTTAAAAGTGAATATGTTTGTGACTTTTCTCGCTATTTTCAGAATCGAGAATTTCTCAACGTAGATGCTTTACAACTCAGTGGTGATCATTTTGAAGGGTATCTTTCAAGGATCATCATCGATGAAGTGATGTTAGAATTATCGCAACGTAATTGTTTAACGAATGTTGCGGGAGTAATCCATTCTAAAATGTGGGTTTTTGCGATTCCTGTTCAGGTGAATTCTGTCTTCTTCCAAAATTTGTATCCATTAGAAAATAACTATCTGGGGATTATCCCCCCTAAATCAGAAATTTCCGTTTTTCAACATCCTTTTTCCAATCGTTTTCAGCTTTACGTTCATGATAATTATCTGCAACAATTGTGCCAAACTTTAGAGCTACCAGAAGCGAAAAAGTTTTTAAATTCTTCCGCTTCTTCTATTGTGATTTGCCCATCGGAAAAAATTCGTCATCTCCAACAATCTTGTCATCAACTTTATCGAATGCTATTTAATTTAGATTGTCAACAAATATCTTGGCAAAGAAAAGCATTAAGATTAAATTTTGTCAGGCAGAAATTAAAAGAAGAAATAGTCAAAGATTTTCTTTTGACTTTAGCAGTAACCAAAGATATTACAACTCCTAAAAACACTATCAGACGCACCTCTATCCTCAAAAAAGCAGAAGAAATGATGAGAAAAAATCTGCGTTCTGATCTTACTATTCCAGCGATTTGTCAATACTTAAAAGTAAGTCAACGCACCTTAGAATATATATTTAAAGACTTCTATCAAATGTCTCCTTACAATTATTTTAAATTGCTTCGTCTTAATGCTTTACATCAATCTCTTAGCCAGAATAATCAGACAAAATTAATTTATGAAATTGCTGAAGAATTAGGTTTTTTTCACCGAGGATATCTAGCCTCTGATTATAAAAAACTGTTTGGTTACTTCCCCTCTGAAACCTAAAAAAATAGTAGGGGTAGGAATGAAGATTATTTTTAGATTTATCCGCCTTATTTTACCATTTTTTACGTCCTTCCCCTTGGATGATCAGCTACTCTTGATAATTAAGCTTCTTGCTTAAGTTGCCACCTATGAAAGCTTCCGTGCATAATGTGACGTGGTGAACATTTTTCACCCAAAGACTCAGAGAGCCATCTTTTCTTGATTAGGTAAAAATTTCCCGACTGTCTCCTCAATTCTAGTCTCAACTTTACCATCGCTCTCGGGAATCTTATCTTTAGAATGACTGCCTAGCTAAACGGCTGCCCATTTATTGACTTAAATCTGTAATATGCCAGCAATTTTTTTTATGATTAACCACTTGACAAAGTGGCCACAGCAGTGGTATTAATTTAGGATCGGAAGTTTTCGGGAGTCAGTCGTCGGTCAACAATACCAAATTAGCCTACACTTCATCTTGATAGGAAAGGCTAGGTTTTTTGCAGCTTCTTAGGGAAATTATGACCACTAATCCTCTTAACTCGCTCATTTTAGAGCAGATTATAGCGTTTTTCAGTCGGCTGAGGTACAAAAGTTATGGTTTTTAGGCAAAAGGCAAGGGGCAAAAGGCTTCGGCCGTTAGCCCAGCGTTCGACTTAGCTCGCCGAACGTCCGAAGTCTCACGCCGAAGTCCGAACGGCAAAAGGGAAGAAAAATAGGCGTACCTCACTAGCTTAGGAAACGCTATAAGATTTTTTTTAAAGGTCTAAAAAAACTATTTACCAATGCTATATTATAGATAGAAAAACTGCGTGGATATTAGAAAGTAAAATGGAAGAGCTAGATGAGGATCGGCTTGAACTTTTAGAACGACGGCTTGCTGATCGGGTGACGGAGCGAGTTCGTTCAGAGTTGTTGAAATTTTATGCAGCTATGGGGGCAACAGCGATTAGTGTACTCGGTTTGGTCGGCTGGAATGTTTTCCAAAATCTTGAGTCTGGTATCAAAGAAAATATCAAAGATAATTTAGAGAAAGAGATTAAACCAACACGAATCCAAATCAATAAGCAGCTTGCAGAGACGGAAGTTTTAGCAAAACAAGCAAACGGGATTGTGGAAAAGGTAAAAAAACAATTAGATGCCTTCCAGCCGCAAGCTGAGAACCTGGACAATAACATTAAACTGATGGAAGAACTGAGTGTAGGAGTACAAGAACTGAGTGTAGGAGTACAAGAACTGAATACAAACTTAAGATCAGTACAAGGTCCAACTGAGAGAGATTTGGAGCCGATCGCCTCAAGCGTAAAGTCTCTTCAACGCCAACTGACAGAGTTAGCTATACAGGTAGATAAACTGAATACTATCGTCACAGTTAGTGTACAAAAACCGGGGGGCGAATCAGCACAGGCTGCCCAGCAAAGGAAAGCTGCTATTCAGTCCGTGATTTCAGCAACCCAGAAAGCAGAGCAAAGTTTAGCAAAAAAACGTGAAAGGACAACGGTGTTCTTCCAGTTCGCAGGGGGGAAACGTGAGCAGGCAAAGGCTCTATCGGAGGCCCTCAAAAAAGCAGACTATATTGTTCCTGGAGAAGAGAGGGAGGGTGGAGCTGCTGGTAAGCACCAAGTTCGATACTTCTACACTCAAGATAGGGTGGCAGCAGAAAGTCTCGCCCAAGATGCGACCCGTGCTTTGCGGAATCTCGGATATTCTATTAGTCAAGTTCCTAATATTGAAGCAAAACCTTTTGTATCTTATAGCGGGAAAAAGCCTAGTCAGGGAACTGTTGAATTATGGTTAGAAATTCCTTCAAGGTAGATTATTTATCGACGATAGGATATTCCTCTTTGCTGATAAGCATATTGTGTTGTTTGTCAACGAATCGGGCTATTTTCACTTAATGCGGCGTGCAGTGCCATTGTAAGGACTCTTAACCACAGGTAGGAAAGCGATCGCTTCTTATTGGGCGATCTGGCTCTGAGGTTGGGGAGGGCGAGTGCCAACGCAGTCAGACTGGCAATGCTACAGTCAGGAGGTTGGCAAAGTTCATGGCATAGGCGAGATGCTGAGAGGTTTATATCATTTCTCTAAATGAAAACTACATATCGAATTTAAGTCCCCCTTTAAATCCCCCTTTTTAAGGGGGATTTAGGGGGATTAAACTTCTGTAGTCAGACTTTGGAGAATTGGTATAAGAAAAAACTGGAAAAATTAGCTAAATAATCATTCAATTTCGGGGGGTGAATAGATCCAAAGTGATTATCCATTTTTTTAGGGAAAGAACGACCAAATTTCATCCCGATCGATAATTAATTTATCTTGAGGTTTTGCCAAAACCTCGATCTGACGAGGAACAGCTGCATCTAAATCATTGGCAACTATTGTCAACTCCGCCCATAGTATATATGATAGTTGAACTCTAATTTAGGATCTAGCTGGGTCTAGAGAGGATAACATGGATAAGATCAAGGTAGGATTGTTGTTTGGTGGTCGATCGGGAGAACACGAGGTATCTATCAATTCGGCTCGATCGATCCTGCAAGCTTTTAATTATCCCGAAAATCTTGACAAATACGCAGTTATCCCCTTCTATATCGATAAAAATGGCTGTTGGCATTCGGCAGCAACTGCTAGACAAATTTTAACCTCTGGGCAACCCCTAGCTATTGAGAGTAATATAAAAGTCAATATCTGGCAATTTCCCCCGGAAGTGAGGGAAATGGAGGTTTGGTTTCCAATTCTCCACGGACCGAATGGAGAAGACGGCACTTTACAAGGATTACTCACTCTCATGCGGGTTGCTTTTGTGGGTAGTGGGGTACTGGGTTCATGCCTAGGCATGGATAAAATTGCCATGAAAACTGCTTTTGCAGCCGCTGGATTACCCCAAGTTAAGTATAAGGCTATAACCCGCTCGCAAGTGTGGTCAAATGCCTGTGTTTTTCCGCAATTGTGCGATCAAATCGCCGAGGAAATAGGTTATCCTTGTTTTATTAAACCGGCTAATTTAGGTTCTTCGGTGGGTATTAGTAAAGCACGCAACCGGCAAGAATTAGAGGCTGCTTTAGATAGTGCTGCTAGTTATGATCGACGGATTATTGTTGAAGCAGGAGTAACCGCAAGGGAGATCGAATGTGCGGTTTTAGGTAATGATAATCCCCAAGCTTCTTTGGTGGGAGAAATTACTTTTGATAGTGATTTTTATGACTACGAAACTAAATATACTGACGGGCGATCGAGTATGGTGATTCCCGCTAATATTCCTGATAAAATTGCTAATCAAGTGCGAGAAATGGCTGTAGAAGCATTTAAAGCTGTGGATGCTGCGGGATTGTCGCGGGTGGATTTTTTCTATGTGGAAAAGACTGGGGAAGTGTTCCTCAATGAAATTAATACTCTGCCAGGGTTTACTAATTTTAGTATGTATCCCCAACTCTGGAAAGCCACCGGTTTAGAGTTTGATAAATTGGTCGATAAGTTAGTACAATTAGCCTTAGAAAGACAGGAAAAATAAGGTTAAATTACCAACATTTCTAGGATAGGAATTACCTATCCTAGAGATATTTATCAATTAGATAGTTTCGGGATCAATGCCCAATTCTCGTAATTTTTGGGCTAATTTTTCCCTTTCCAAGATAGCTTGTTCTTTTTCAAAGATAGCCTGTTCCTTCGCTTGTCGTTCCTGTTCCTTTTCTAAAAAAATCTGTTCCTTTGCTTGTCTTTGCTCTAATTCAGCTTCTTGGGGAGTGGGAACCAATTGACCATCGGTGGTAAAATAACGCAGTTTACGGTCAAATATGCCTAAATATAGTTCTAATTGTTCACTCCATAAATAGCCGTTTTCATTAGCAGCAATAGCCTGATATTGTCCCGCAATTAGTCTAAATCCTTGCAATTCTAAGGTATTAGGATCAAACCAAAAATAATTAGGAGTGCGAAAGGTATTTTGATAGAGAATTTTCTTTTTAGTGCGGTCAATATTGGCCGTAGAATCGGAAAGAATCTCCACGATTACATTGGGATATTTACCCCCTTCTCCCCAGACTACCCAACTTTTGCGGGGACGTTTTTCTGTATCTAAAACCACAAAAAAATCAGGACCACAGAAATCGCGCTTTTTCAGTTGTTCTTCGTTATAGTAGATAGTCAGATTACCGGAAGCGTAGTAATCGTTTTTCTCTTGCCATAATAATTCTAGACAACTGAGAAGAATTATGATCTGTTGCAGATGTAAATCACTTTCCAAAGGTGGTTCATCACTCCATAAATCGGTGGGGGGACAGGTAACTTCCGGTAAAATGTCGAGAGTTGTCATGGGTTTTCCCCGTTATACTAGCTTTGTTTAATTATAACTGTTACAATCTTTTCCAGTCATCAAAAACTAATTTTTGGCTGACTCACGAGTAAAACTGTAGATAATTTGGGTAGCTAATTGTGGTAATTGTGAGAAATCTTCATCGGACATTTTTTGACGATCGAGTTTCATTTGTAATCCCGTCATCGAATCGTCTCCGTCGGAAATTAAAAATTCTAAGCGTTCAATTTCCGACCAATCTGTAATGTCATTTAATATCTTGTCAATAACCAGAAGATAAGGATGGGAAGGATTTTTATACCAATTACTGCTAACACCCTGACGAATATCTAAACCTAAATGTACGATCAAAGGGGCGCGATCAAAAAGGGCATTGGCTACCGGTCGGGTTTCTTCTTGGAGAGATAATTGATTAGCGCGACTTAACTGCCGTAATTTCTCCAATTGATGATATCTCTGGGAAATTGACGGCGGATTTTCCCCCCAACTGAGAGCGATGGTGACTAGATAGGTTTGTAGGAATAGATGTCCTAACTTTTCCGCTTTTGTGGCCAGATAATTGGAATTATAATCATTAGCCTCGATCAGCAAAGGTACTCGCTCGACTATTTCCAAACCATAGCCTTTTAATCCGGCAATTTTACGGGGATTATTGGTAATTAAACGAATATTTCTCACCCCCAAATCGTTGAGCATTTGCGCCCCCATGCCGTAATCGCGCAAATCGGCGGGAAATCCTAACCTTTCGTTGGCTTCCACCGTATCTAGTCCCATATCCTGTAAAGAATAGGCTTTTAGCTTATTAATTAAGCCAATTCCCCGTCCTTCCTGTCGCAGGTAAACCACCACCCCCAAACCGTTGTTTTCGATCATTTTTAGGGCAGCTTGTAACTGTTGCCGACAATCGCAACGCAAGGATCCCAAAGCATCCCCGGTCAGACATTCTGAGTGCATTCGTACCATTACAGGTTGATCGCCAAAGAGAGCGGGATCCCCTTTCACAATAGCGATGTGTTCGGTTTGATCTAATAAATTTCGGTAGGCATAAAGCTGAAAAGTGCCGAATTGACTGGGAAAATCACAGACCGTTTCCCGATGGACAAAGCGATCGTGTTTTAAGCGATAACCGATCAGATCGGCAATGCTGATTAACTTGAGATTATGTTGACGAGCGTATTCAAATAGTTGCGGTAAACGGGCCATGGAACCATCGGGATTTTGGATCTCACAGATAACTCCCGCCGGATACAACCCGGCTAATCGAGCTAGATCCACGGCTGCCTCCGTATGACCAGCGCGTTTTAAGACTCCACCGGCTTTAGCACGAATCGGGAAGACATGACCGGGACGGGTGAGATCGTCGGGACGAGTGACTGGATTAATGGCAACTTGCACGGTTTTCGCCCGATCTTCTGCCGAAATGCCAGTTTTAACCCCTAAATGGGGAGCGGCATCGATGCTAACGGTAAAAGCGGTTTGATTGCTATCGGTGTTTTTTGTCACCATCAAGGGTAATTCGAGAGCATCAAGACGCTCTCCCGTCATTGCCAGACAGATTAAACCGCGAGCTTGCACTGCCATGAAGTTAATCATATCGGGGGTGGCAAATTGGGCCGCACAGATTAGATCTCCTTCATTTTCGCGATTCTCATCATCAACTACTACAATAGCCCGTCCGGCTTTGATTTCCGCTAAGGCAGTATCGATAGAGTCAAAAGCGATCGAAGTGACAGTCACAGGCATTAAAACGATAGAACTATTTTCATTCTACAGGTTTGCTCGATCTGCTGAGGGTCAATTTCTGCCAGTTCCCTAGAAAAAAGTCTCCCGGTGAACCTGACGGCTGCCCGGGAGACTTTTAGCTATCTTAAGCTAGAAAATTAGTTCAAACTAGCGGGGGTGATGCTGGCAACTTTGCCACCGAGACGGTTGATCTGTTGCAGGGTGTTATTTAACTGTTCAAAGGGGACGATAACCGCTTTGCTACTGCGACGGACACTGGGATAACCCGGTTTGCTGATGGCGGCAATTTCCACGCGATAGAGCTTACCCACATTACCATAGGCCACACTACCACCAAGAGCTTTACTGGGGGTGTTGCGTTGACCGGAGGGACGATAGGCCCAACCATCGCTGCCACCGGAGGGACCGACCACTGCCGAAGCGCCGTTTTGGGCTAATTCCACCGCTAAACGGGAGGTTTTGCCGGCAATCTGAGAGCGATCGCTGTTGGCATAACCGCGATAGAGTTGGAACATCCGGGTAAATCCCACGGTTTTTTGACCGGGTTGGCTGGCAAAACCGCGATAGTAGGGAACGATGCTATCACCGAAGTTTTCGGTATATTCGGCGGAATCGATGTAGGAGTCGATATCGGCCTCGAATCCTTTGTTTTCGTAGAGATCGAGGTGATAGACCACTTCCGACTCATCGTAGGGAGCGCGACCTAAAAGATGTTTGATATTAAGTTCGATGACGCGGGTTTGGAAGTTACCGTAGAAGAATTTGTTCTTATACAGTTCCGATTTGGCCACGGCGCGGACGAATTCCCGCACGGTGATCGAACCATTGCAGAGTAAGGATTCGGCACTGGTAAGGCGCTCGGAACGCATGATATAGTCATTGCCTAGCACCTGACGATAGACAGCGCGAATAACCGCCTGTGCGTCGTCACGAGACCAATCGGGACGTAATTCCACGGGAGCAACCTCGCTAAAAGCGGTTGTCCCTAAACGGGAAGCTGAGGTAGTAATTGCCACTAAAGTTCTCCTACAAAAAAATGATCATCGAAAATTTTGGGTGGGAAACCCCGCCGTTCTAGGTTGGCTTTACGTTAGTCTTAAAAAGACCGTCTCGAAAACCAAGTGGGCGGACAGCACCTTGAAAACTCGGCTTAGGGGGTTCCGTTCAGAAAAGCTTGTCCGGGTAAAAAGTCGCGCGCAACAAGTACAAGAAGCGTTTAGTCAGAACCGTACCGTGG
>NZ_JAPZSZ010000229.1:0-2776 GCF_027532095.1 Microcystis sp. LE19-195.1E | reverse complement strand
CAGAAAAGACCATTTACATAAGCTAACCACTCAATTAGTTCGTGAAAACCAAACGATTGTGGTTGAGAATTTAGCCGTCAAGAATATGGTCAAAAACCCGAAATTATCTCAGGCAATATCTGATGTTAGTTGGGGAGAAATCACTCGACAATTAGCCTATAAATGCCGTTGGTATGGGAGAAACTACATCGAAATAGATAGATGGTTTCCTAGCTCTAAAAGGTGTAGTAATTGCGGGTATATTGCTGAAAAAATGCCGTTAAATATTCGAGAATGGGACTGTCCAGACTGTGGGACTCACCATGACCGAGATATTAACGCCAGTAAAAATATTTTGGCCGCAGGGCTTGCGGTGTCAGTCTGTAGAGCGACCATAAGACCAGAACAGAGTAAATCTGGGGCGGCAGGTGCGAAAAATCCTTCGGGAAAGAAGCAGAAACCTAAATCGTGAGGTTTGGGAATCGCCGTCCGTTCACGGCGGTGAGGATGTCAAGGGCTATGTGGATGAATCCGCCGTTAACGGTCCCGGTTGTCGGGCCGTGGTCTGGGTACAGGGTTGTTCTCGCGAGTGTCGGGGTTGTTTTAATCCAGCTTCCTGGTTCTTCGAGATCAATCAATTAATTACTGTTGAGTCTCTAGCTGCCAAAATTTTGGCTAATCCCCGCAATAGCGGCCTAACTTTCTCTGGGGGTGAACCTTTTTGGCAAGCAAAAGCCTTGACAGAATTGGCTAAATATGTTAAGGAAAAAGGCTTAAATGTGATGTCCTTCACGGGATTTACGATCGAACAATTGCGCTCAACCCAAGCACCGCCCCACTCTCAAGAATTATTGGCCGAGTTAGATATTTTGGTGGATGGGGCCTATGTGGAATCCCTGGCTATTCATTCCCCCGATTCTCCCGTTTCTTCTAGCAATCAACGGATTCACCTCCTCAATCCCGCTCTGGAAGATCAGATTAATTGGGCATCGGATCAAGTGGAAATTCATATTCTCAAAGACGGAACCCGAATTTTTACGGGATTTTGGGGACAGATTATTTCTTGATTGGGCCCAGAATCAGTGAGCAGTCTAGGAATTTAGGATCACAGATCCACTAACATCAATTCCTCGACTAAATCAAAATTAGCCGTCACCGATTGCACATCATCGAGGGATTCTAGGGTGTCGATTAACTTGAATAAAAAACGGGCCTGGTCTCGATCGCTCACTTCTAGGGTATTAGTGGGAATCCAGCGTAATTCTGCTTCTTTGACCTTAAATCCCGCTGCTTGCAGAACCTTATTCAATCTCTCCAGGTTAGACACCTCAGTAAATACTTCTGCTCCTTGACCTTCCTCCTCGCTGTCAAAAAACTCGTAGGATTGGGCCTGGCCCTCTAGGGAAGCTTCTAAAAGCTTATCCTCATCAATAGTTCCCTCAAGGCGAATTACCCCCTTATGGTCAAACATCCAGCCCACACAGCCTGTTTCGCCTAAATTACCGCCATTTTTGCTAAAAGCCGCCCGCAGAGCCGCCGCCGTGCGATTGCGATTATCGGTCAGTGCTTTGATCAGGATCGCCACACCCCCGGGACCATAACCCTCGTAGCGAATTTCCTCAAAAGCTGAGTCATTTTCCCAAGTTCCCGCCCCTTTAGCGATCGCTCTTTCGATATTGTCATTAGGAATACCGGCCGCCTTGGCTTTTTCGATCGCCGTGCGTAGCTGAAAATTGCCCGCCGGATCGGGAACACCGTTACGGGTAGCCACGATAATGGCCCGGGATAACTGGGTGAAAGTTTGCCCTTTTTTGGCGTCAACCCGGGCTTTTTGTCGTTTAATATTTGCCCATTTACTATGACCAGCCATATCCATCTAAGATATCCAACATCAAAAATCTAGCAGATCGATCGCTCTTGGTAAATCCGGGGATAATTGTCAACTCAACGAGTGCCGGGTAATGATCATAAATCCTGTTTCAAAGGTATAGGGAAGCGGCTAGTTCGAGCATTTGTACTAAAATTACCGATAGGCGGTTTAAATGCAGTACAGCTTATTATAGAAAAGGTTGATCAATCAGGGGGCAATATGGCGCAATTTTCTCGCAAAACTCTACTAACCTTGTTTGCTAGTATATTAGTATTATTATTCTCCTGGGCTCCGGCCCAAGCGCTAAGTTATAATAACCGCAATTTGACCGATAACGACTTTGCGGGGCAGGATTTGCGCGATTCCACCTTCGATCACTCTAATCTGCGCGGTAGTAACTTCAGTCATGCCAATCTGGAAGGAGTACGCTTTTTTTCTGCCAACTTGGAGGGGGCCGACTTTAGCGATGCCAATATGAGAAATGTGGATTTAGAATCGGCCCGTTTAACCAGAGCCAACTTTACCAATGCCGTTCTCGAAGGAGCTTTTGCCACTAACATTTTAATCAAAGGTGCAATTATCGACGGAGCCGATTTTACCGATGCAATTATTCGCTCCGATGTGGAAAAATATCTTTGTGAGAGAGCGACGGGAACTAACCCAGTAACTGGCAGAAATACCCGCGATACCCTATTTTGTCCCTAATCGCGCTGTCATGACCGATCGAAACTAGAGCCAGATCGGCCATAATTGCTGTAAGCTAGTATTCGATTTTTTAACAAAACCGGTTCTTCGTTACTTGGTATGGTTCGATAGGGTGGCATAAATCGACTAAATCTTTATCTGGCAAGAGATTTAATTGATTAGTTCGCTCTGGATCGAAAACAGTTGACAAAAATCGCAGCAACACCTGTCTCTATAAGGGTT
>NZ_JAPZSZ010000232.1:0-25546 GCF_027532095.1 Microcystis sp. LE19-195.1E | reverse complement strand
TTTTGGGTTTTCCCAGAAATTTATCGGGGTGACTTTTAAACTCCGATGAAGCGGCAAAAAATGATGGCCAGTTTTTGTCTAATCCTCTTAAAACTTGTTGGGAAACTTTAGCGGGTAAAGCTTGATACTGTTCTGTCTTTGACCTCAGAGAAGCCATCTGATTATAGGTCAAATAGCCATGACCATAAATGAAGTTTTGTCGGATTAAATAATTGGCTGAGTTGTAAAGATTTTTAGACTGCCAAGATAAATTATCTATCTCAGCCCAAAATCGATGTCCTTTCTTGATAATGTGTCTTTCTGCTACTAACATTATTATTCGTTGTCTTTTAACTCAGCGTCGGGTTTTGAAGGGTTGTCATCCGTTGTGATAATTGTACCAGAAGGCAATTGATAGCCTGTTAAATTCCCTTGTTTCCACCACCTCCAAGCCGTTCGATAACTTATTCCTGTTTTTTTTGCCTAGTCCGATAGTTTTGTCTGTACATATTACCATGAATGACTATATATGACCATATTTGTATTGAAACTTTACAATACTAAATCCGGTTATTAAAAACTGATTATGTCTTCTCCCCCTTTGCATGAGTGCCTGTCCTAATATGTAGCCTATACTCAACGGATTTAGTATTAGTTGAATAATCTTTGCAGAAAAGTGCTTCGATCCCGCAGGAAAACCTGAGCGCAATTGCGCCCCGGCATTCCCGAAATTGAGCCGCCGGGGTGAGTTCCTGCCCCAGTTAAATAAAGGTGTTTAATTGGGGTTTTGTAGTTAGCTATTTCCGGCAAAGGACGCAGGAAAATCATCTGATCTAAGGTCATATCAAGATGATAGTAATTACCTTTATAGGAACCCAAACGATTAGCTAATTCGGCCGGACTTTCCACCCGACGGGCAATAATGGCGGATTTGAGATTTGGGGCATAATCGGCCAGTTTATCAAGAACTCGATCGGCCACGCGATTTTTTAATTCTTCCGTCCATCCCGTGCCGTTTAATCCTGTTCCCTCGGCCCCGGCAATCTGATAGGGGGCAAAAAATTCGATCCAGAGGGTATGCTTGCCTTGGGGAGCCATGGAGGGATCGAGAATAGTGGGTACATCTAGGTACATCGAGGGATTTTCGTCGGGAATCTGCCCCAAAATCGTTAAAGCGTGGGCCTGTTCAACGTGACGCACGGAATCGGCGATGAGAATCGTTCCCTGTAAATACTCCTCTTTGTGATCGTAAGCCTCGAACCTTGGTGCTTCGGCGAGGGCGCAATCAATTTTAAGAATTGTTTCATTGTTATTGACAATTCGCCGTTCTACCCTTTCTCGCAATTCTGGATCGGCGGCATCCACATCGGCGGGGGCGACTAACTGTAAAAAGACTCGTCTAGCGTCAATATTAGAGATAACACCCGCTTTTGCCAGATATTCTTGTCCAGAGTCCACTCTAACCCCGATCGCTTGTCCTTCCTCCACTAGAATCTGTTTAACCTTCTGCTCGGTTAAAATTACCCCACCGAGACTGACAACACATTTCACCAGAGCCTCGGTTAGTGCGCCCGTACCACCACGAGGGCGAGCCACCCCGGGAGAATGACGCATCGCCATCATCATCATCCCAGAGGTAATGCCTTTTTGGGAGGGAGGAGCGCCAATTTCCGCCGCTAGACGAGCCAGGGGTGCTTTCACAAATTCGCTCTCAAACCACTCATTGAGGACATCTTCGGGGGAAGTAATCATCGTGCGGATGAAGTCGAGCAGTTTCTTTTTCGAGCCGATCGCTTTCCAGACACTAGCTAAGGCACTAGAGTTATAATTGCGGGCGATTCTGAGCAAATCTTGGGGCGGAGCGTTAAACCAAGGCCCAATCGCATTCATCAACTGTCCCCAATAGTCGATAAACTGAAGGTAGCGATCGGCATCTCGCCGACAAAACTGGGCAATTGCGGCGTGAGTTTTTTCCAGAGAGCGATAGGAAAGAAAATATTGGCCGGAGGGATGGGGACAGAAAACGGTAGGATCGAAGAATAAATACTCTAATCCGTGGCGTTTTAGCTCTAATTCCTCAATTACCGGTCCCAAAAAGATAAATTCGTGATCGATCGCACAGAGATTAAACTTAAAATCGGGGGCTTGATCGGGGATAACCGCTTCTGTGGTAGCCGCTCCTCCTGGTACGCTACGCTGTTCGAGAAGGAGGACGCGATAACCGGCTTTGAGGAGATAGGCGGCACAAACTAAACCATTATGCCCCGCACCGATGAGGATGACATCGTAACTTTCCATACAGTTTCAAAAATTCCTATTTTTAATTTTGCGCTTTTCTTGGCCCTAATATGTTAAAAATAGTTAAAGATTAGCTGCTGTCAGCAGATTTCAGCGATCAGTTATGAGTGAGCAGGTAGAAAACATTTAATTTTTCTTTTTTTTATGAGTTCTTCAATCAAAGTTATTCAACCATCGGGTATTTTAGATGGCAACCAAGCCAGCGAATTTCGCCAAGAAATTGCCGAAGCCGTGCAGGGAGGTTCAGAGGTTATTATCGTTGATTTCAAGAATGTCACCTTTATGGATAGTTCTGGTTTAGGTGCGCTAGTTTTATCCTTAAAAACCGTGCGTTCTGCGGGGGGTAAACTATTGATCTGCTCGATTAATGATCAGATAAAAATGTTGTTTGAATTGACCGATATGGATCGAGTTTTTGAAATTTTTAATAACCGAGAAGAATTAGAACAAAAAATCCTCGGAAGTTAATTAACGAAAATCCACCTGCATGATCGAAAGATCATCCTTAAAATTACCATCAAATTGTAAAGCTTGAATTTCTCCAATAAAATTATCGAGATTTTTGGCGGAATTACAGTGATAATTTTGCAAAGATTGAATAAAGTTTTCTAGTCCCCACATCCTACCATCAGCACAATCGATCTCGTAAATTCCATCACTAAAAAGATAAAGGCTACTGGGTAAATTCAGGCATTTAACCTGATTGATATATTCTGCTTCCGGAAACATCCCGATGGGAAAACCGGGGGCTTTCAGTCTGGTTTCAATCATCTGGCTAAAAGGTTTTTGAGTCAGGAGAACTGCCGGGGGATGACCGGCACTGGCATAGGTTAACTGTTGTTGTTTCTGATCATAAATTCCGTACCAGATAGTAAAATATTTATCATTCTTAGGGCTGATTTGATAAACTTGATTTAACCCATGTAAAACCTGATTAGGTTGATAGTAATTCACCTGAGTTAAACCACGAGAACGGAGTAAATTAATCACCGAAAGGGAAGGTAAAGCCGCTCGCAAACCATGGCCAGCCACATCTAAAAGATATAACATCAAATGGTCATTATCTAACCAATAATAATCAAATCCATCCCCCCCCAATCGACGAGAAGGAAGGAAGCGAAAATCGATAGCAAGTTTTGGAGAAATGAAAGGTTCTGGCAACAGCGATCGCACATATTCCGCCGCTTCCGCTAACTCCATTTCTAGTAATTGTTTTTGCGCTTGCAGATCATGACTTAATTGATGCAAACGAATTCCCGCCCGCACGCGCGCTCTTAACTCATTAATCTCGATCGGTTTACACAAAAAATCATCCGCCCCTGCATCCAATCCCTTGACCCGATACTCCACCGATCCCAAAGAAGTTAAGAGGATAAAAAAAGTCGTTGACAGTTGGGGATTGAGCTTAATTTGCCGGCAAACTTCCAACCCATCGATCCCCGGCATCATCCAATCACAAATAATCATCGCCGGTTTTAGTTGCCCCGCTTGCTTTAATCCTTCTTCCCCATCACTGGCAATAAAAACCTCGTATTCCTTCCGCAAAGCGCGGCTCAAAAACGTTTGAATTACTCCATCATCATCAATTACTAGAATTCGTACCATCTTTTTTGTGACTTGACTATCTCAATCTTACTGCCTACCCCCGACTCCCTGACAGATGACTTTGCTTGTCCCTCAACCAGGAATTAAATCCAGAATCGAACTAACACATCAGTCATAGTTTGGGAAAAATGGTATAACTTCTAGCGTAAGGCATTGGAGAGGTAAGCCGGGGGTGAAGATTTCTTTTCAGGTAGATAGCGATCTCAAGTCCTTAGATACCGTTTTAAAATATTTTGAGCAACTTGAACCAGCGGGCATTCCCCAAAAAGACTGGCTCCAGTGTCAGCTTGCTCTTGCCGAAGGTTTTACCAATGCAGTCCGTCACGCTCACCGACACCTACCCCCCGAAATCCCGATCGAGATCGAGATCGAGATTACCCGATCCCAGATGGAAATTCGCATCTGGGATCGGGGTTCCGTCTTCGATTTAGAGGACTTTATCGAGAAAAACGCCTATCATGACTATAGTTTCTCTGGTCATGGGCAAGGACTGCCGATCCTCCAAAAAATCGCCGATCAACTCAGTTATACTCGCAGCGAAGATCAGCGCAACTGTCTGTTAATTATTAAACAATTTTCCCGCCATGAATCCGATCGCGCCCCTCGTTTCTCCTAGTTGGTTAGTGACTAATCTCGATCGCCCCGATCTGATGGTTATTGACTGTCGTTTTCAATTAAACAATCCCGATCTCGGTTATCAAGAGTATTTAGCCAATCATATTGAAAATGCCTTCTATTTACACCTCGATCGCGATTTATCGGCTCCCGTTGCCCGTCATGGCGGCCGTCATCCTTTACCGAATCCGCAGACGATAGCCGCTAAATTAAGCTCTTTAGGGGTGATTTCCGGCCAAACTCATGTCATCGCCTACGATGCCTCCCGTTTTGCCTTTGCCAGTCGTCTCTGGTGGTTATTACGTTATCTCGGCCATGAACGAGTCAGCATTCTCGATGGTGGTTGGCAAAATTGGTTAAATGCCGGTTATCCCGTCTCCAATCAGATACCTGTGCCGAAAACCGGCGCTTTTCTCCCCCAAGTTCAACAGGATTGGGTAGTCACGATCGAGGAGGTAAAAAGGCAAAAAGAGCAAGCGGGAGTGGTGTTAATTGATGCCCGGGAAAGCGATCGCTATCGGGGCGAAAGGGAACCGATCGATCCGATCGCCGGCCACATCGAGGGGGCGCTTAATTATCCCTGGTTAGAAGTCACCGATAGTCAGGGTTTTTCTCAACCCCCGGCCCGGCAAAAACAACGTTGGCAAGAGCGGCAAAGCGATCGAGAAATTATCCTCTACTGTGGTTCGGGAGTGACAGCCTGTGTCAATATCCTTTCCCTTACCCTAGCCGGATACGACAATGTTAAGCTATATTCTGGAGGTTGGAGTGATTGGTGTTCCTACCTGATCTAACCAGCCTTGTTGATACCCATCTATGGAGAAAGATTATCGAAATGACCTAATTACTGTACAATCTCCCTATTATCACTTTTAATTATTCCGAAACTATTATCTAGTTTGTCTCCTAAGTGGGTGGGTAGAATTAAATATAAGATGAACGTAGGTTGGGTTGAAGCATGAAACCCAACGCCCGATCATGTTACGCTACCGCTAACCCATCCTACAAATAATTGTGCCTCCCTACTTAGACAAAAAAGCTAATTTTTATTTTAGTTGCTATCTTTTTGCTCTCAAATCACCGCTATTCCTCAAAGAATAGTCGTTTTCCCCCGTAAAATTACTCAAAGGTAATTTTATAGTTAAACTCTATAAAAAATTAGGTATGTATTTTGTATGACAGAAGCCGGTCTTTGTCATTGTAATGGTGGCGGCCGTCCGAAAGATCGCCTTTCGATTTTTGTGGATGGCAATAATATGTTTTATGCTCAACAAAAAAATGGTTGGTTTTTTGACCCGCGTAAGGTGTTAAATTACTTCACCAACGACCCGAATATTATGTTAATTAATGCCTTTTGGTACACGGGTTTAAAAGATTCCCAAGATCAAAGAGGTTTTCGCGATGCTTTAATTAGTTTGGGTTATACGGTGAGAACAAAAATTTTGAAAGAATATTATGATGATAGTTCCGGTCGTTTTTCCCAGAAAGCTAATTTAGATATCGAAATTGTCGTCGATATGTTTAATACCGTCGATCAATACGATCGAGTGATTTTATTTAGCGGTGATGGCGATTTTGAACGAGCGATCGAACTATTGCGCTCTAAAAATACTCATATTACCGTAGTTTCTACGGAAGGGATGATCGCTAGGGAATTGCGAAATGCCACCGATCGCTATATTGACCTGAATGATATTCGCAAAGATATCGAAAAAAGTGATTATTAACCGGCCGTTTTGTCTTTAAACCGGCTATTTATCCCATTTTTCTTTATTGGTAGTCCTCACCCCAATCCTTCTCCCAGAAGGGGATAGGTGAGGGAATTAACCATCTCTTGTTTATTTTTCCTTGAGTCGAAATAGTAAAAACTGATTGACCTGATTCGGATTAAAATTATCATCACTGACTAAAATCAAAGAGCGACTGCCATCAGCTAATCTTGGACCGAGGGTCATTCCTTCCAAATTATCTAAATCAATCCCTAAAGTCCCTAAATCTAGTAATAATTTTTTCCGCAAGGGTTGCACCTGTAAAGCTTCTAATTCTCCCGGTATCCGAGCAATTTTCGAGGTATCGGTGGCACTCCCATTAACTACCTGAAATAGTTTCGCTCCAAAACCTTCTAAACCAAAAGTTCGCTCTAAACTGAGAAAATAACCCTCTTTTTCTAAAGCTAATAATTCCGTTAAACCGTAGTATCTCGCACCACTGGGTGGCTCATCTAACACATACAATTGTTCTGATACTAACACAGGCGCACCAATCGGATCAATAACATAATGAAGAAGTCGCACTCTGAGATTTTCTGCTCTTTTTCCCGTGGGACTATCTTGAATTAACGCGCTTTCTGTGGCAGTAAACAAACGAAAAGGATCGTCTTTGAGAGTGCTGGTAATCCCTAAAGTTAAGGATTCAAACCCTAAATTATCCTGTATTCCTTTTTGATTGCTATCATCCGGTAAAAAGCGATTAGGAATTAACAAAGACTCCTTTAATTGTCCCTGCAAATCAAATTCAGCAATAAAAGGAGCAATTCCCTGTTTAACCGCACCTTCACTGGAAATAAACAAAGTTTGTCGGGGCGAAAAAGCGATACCTTCCGGGTCGATCGATCCCTTTTTAAACGTTTCTCCCTTGCCATCTTTTAGGAACGTGACTGCCTCTAAATTCACTTTTTCGATTTTTTCACCATTTATCTGCAAACTAGCCCGATAAAAGCGGGCCGGAGCTTTCTGAGAACGATCATCACTGAGGAGATAAAAGCGGTTATTGGCACGATCGTATGTAATTGCCGATAATCCCCCCACCCTTGTCCCTTGATAATCCGCTTGTGGTAATTGATATTCTCCCAAAAACTCGACCGAGAGGGGTAGAAACATTCGTTGTTCTGCTAAAACTTGCGGGGAGACACCACAGGCCCCCAGACTAAAGGTTACAATCAAACTAGCAATTAAACCCAAAATTGGGAAACGCAAATTTTCGGCAGTCAGTCTCTTATAGAATCGATCGATCACAAAATATCATCCTCTACTACGCTCCTATCAATCTATTATGCTACGTTTTTCTCTCAGTTTATGGCTCTGTTTGATCGGTACTTCCCTTCCTCTCCTAGCACAAACAGAAACCCCTGCACCCAATCCCCTCGAAACTCCCCTAAAAAGTCCTTTATTACCCGCAATCGATCGCCCTTTAACTCCCTTGGAGCGTCGTCAACTGTTATTATACATCGATCAACGCGATGCTGAAGCTCAAGCTAAATACGATGCGGGATTAAATGAGGAAGCTTTTCCTATCTGGTATGAAGTGATTAAATTAAATCGTTATTTAGGAGCAAAAGAAGAAGTAAAATCTTTGGGAAAAGTGGGGTTAGCAGCTTGGAATCGAGATCGAACCGAGGATGTTAAATTAATTACTGCTCGTTTAAAAGCTCTGCAACAAACTGCGGAAACTAACCAGACAATGGACGGGGAATTATTAGCATTACTAGGTACATCATATCAACAGGTACGAGCTTTTAATGAGGCGATAATTATCTATGATAAAATCCTAGCTAATGCCAGACAATCTGGTGATAATCTGGCAGTAGAAGCAACTTTAAATAAACTTGGTCAAATTCATTTATCCCGTTTTGATTATCAAAAAGCAGCTCCAGTCTATGAGGAATTATTAACTATTTCTAAGGTGCAGAATAATTCTTTGACTCAAGGAATTTATTTGCAAAGACTAGCAGAAATTTATCGAGAATCTCTGCAACCAGCTAACGCCGTAAAAATTAAAGAAGAAATAGCTGAAACCCAAATCAGAAATCAGCAAATACAGTTAATCCCCGCTCTAAAAATTCAAATTGGTTTAGATTACCAAGCTTTAAAAGATGCAAATAAAGCCAGCCAAAACTTTCAAGAAGCCTATTCTCTCGCTTTTGCTTTACAACAGTACGGCACCGCAGGAGAAGCTTTAAATAAGTTGGCCGAACTCTATAAAAGTTATCAACAGGTAGATTATGCTTTACAAATCTATCAAGAATTAATTAAAGTCCATGAATTGGGTTATAATTACTACGGTTTAATGAACACCTACGATCAAATCGGTCAAATTTATCTAGAGAGAAAAAATTATCCCCAAGCTTTACTCGCTTTCCAAAAAGGTGCGGAATTAGCCCAAGCTATCCGTTATCGTGAACAATATTTTCAAACCCAAATCACCCAAGTTAATCAGGCAATAAATAATCCTGAACAGTGATCTTTAAGTTTTTGAATAGTTAACTAATGGACATATAAGTAGGTGGGTGGAATTAAATATAAGATGAACGTAGGTTGGGTTGAAGCATGAAACCCAACGCCCGCATGGGTTACGCTACCGCTAACCCATCCTACAAATAATTGTGCCTCCCTACTTAAATGGGGAAATGGGGACTAAGAAATATCTTCCCCAACACCCTAAAACCCCCCGCAACGCGCACGCAGTGACCACCCCAACACCCTAACACCCAAAACCCAACCCACCAATGGAAAATTCCTATTCTGAATTAACCGAAGACTTGCTGAAATTGGTGCAACATTTGCCCCACTTAAAAGATGGTAAATGGATTCAAAGAGCTCTGGAAGCAATAGTCAGAATTGCCGAGGAGGAAATCGATCGCCTGGATTGGAAAATTTTAACCTATGCGATCGAAGATCTAGAAAAGGGATTTCAGGTATTTTACCCCTACCGTCACATTCGTAAACTGACCATTTTTGGCTCGGCACGCATCAAACCCGACAGCAGTGAATACCGTCTGGCAGTGGACTTCGCTCGCTGTATTAGTCAATACGGTTTTATGGTGTTAACCGGCGCTGGGGGTGGCATCATGCAAGCAGGGAATGAAGGCGCCGGACGGGAAAATTCCTTCGGATTAAATATTCAGCTACCTTTTGAACAGGGGGCTAATCCCTATATCATAAATGATGCCAAATTAATCGATTTTAAATATTTCTTTACCAGAAAACTATTTTTTCTGCGGGAAAGTGACGCAGTAGCTTTATTCCCCGGTGGTTTTGGCACCCAAGATGAGGCCTTTGAGACGCTTACCCTCTGTCAAACCGGTAAATACGGACCTGCACCCCTAGTATTAATTGATGAGCCTGATGGGGATTACTGGCAAACTTGGCAAGAACAAATTAGTGAAAATCTGCAAAAAAGAGGACTGATATCCGCCGAAGATCGGAATTTTTATACAATTACCAACGATCTAGACTACGCTTGTCAAACAATTCGCCACTTCTATCGGGTGTATCACTCCAGCCGTTTTGTGGGAGAATCCTTTGTTATTCGTCTTAATCACGAACTAAGCGGGGAACAGATCGAACAAATTAACCAAAACTTCGGCGATATCCTAGTTAAGGGTAAAATCGCACCTAGTCAAATTCTAGAACGAGAGAATCGGGATTCCAGCCACCATTTACCCCGTCTAGTTTTTTACTTTAACGGCAAGAGTTACGGACGCTTGTATCAGTTAATTGATCACATCAACGATTTAAGTCCTGTAGTTGCCCTAGAAGAGCATCCCGAAAGAAAATAAACCCTAGGCCAGAGTTTCCGGACAGTATCCTAAACCCTTAGTAAATTGTTGCCGAAAAGCCTCTATATCTTGCTGATCCGGGGTACCATGGGACACGATCGCCACTTGATAACGACGCATGACATCAATAGGAGATTGTCCCGTTTCCAAACTCCAAAAAACCATCTGGAGACGCATTTCCGGTTGATAGGTAATCCCTAACTCATTCATGTAGGCGCGAAAATCGCCGTGTTGGCAAGGAGTCAGCATTTGATTAAACTTTACCTTGACCACCCAACCGTTAATCTGATGGATAACCGTCATCACGGAGGAAGGCAGATGAGTCATCGATCGCAGGTATTCGGTGACTCGTAGCGTTAAACTAGCATTAGCAAGAAAATAGAGATAGTCCATAGTGGCCGCCGGGCTATTGGCTAATAGTCACGATTAGTGTTATATATCTAAGTCTGACGATAAACCGTTCTCGATACCAAGGGGAGAAATCCCCGATTTAGTGAAGTTCGCCTGGGTAGGATTACCCAACTTTTGCGAAGATTTTTATGATGATAATGACGATGATCCCTGACCAATTACTCTCCAGCTACGATTATCACCTTCCTCCGGAGTTAATTGCCCAAAATCCCGCAGAAACCCGGGATAGTTCCCGTCTTTTGGTGGTAGATTCTCCCAATAGTCATAATTTAGCTATTTTTCGTGATTTACCCACTTGGTTAGAGTCGGGGGATTTGCTGGTTTTCAACGATACCCGCGTGATTCCGGCCCGTTTATTTGGACGTAAAACCACGGGCGCACCCGTAGAAATATTACTATTAGAAGAACAAGATGACCATCGTTGGTTATCTCTGGTGAAACCGGGAAAACGCTTTAAAGTCGGTTCAGAAGTCCTTTTTTATCCGAAAACAGGGCCGACGGAAGACCAAGAAAAATTATGGTTAGCGAAAGTAATCGATCGAGATCTGAACACCAGTGGTCGTCTGCTGCAATTTCAACGTCATCCCGGGCGCAGTTTTTGGGATATGTTGGAGGAGTACGGTCATATTCCTTTCCCCCCCTACGTCACCGAATCAGAGGCGGAAGAAGACCGTTATCAAACAGTTTACGCCGATAAACAGGGTTCTGTGGCCGCTCCCACGGCTGGATTACATTTTACTCCCGAATTATTCCATACGCTCGCCCAGAAGGGTATAGATACCGCCTATATCACCCTTCATGTGGGAGTGGGAACCTTTCGTCCCGTGGAAGTGGAAAATATTACAGAACACCTAATGCACCAAGAATTTTTGCAGATTTCCGCCGAAACTGCCGAAAAAATCGCCCAAACAAAGGCTAGAGGTGGCCGGGTTATCGCCGTGGGGACCACGGTAGCTCGCGCCTTGGAAGGGGCAATTAAAGAAAGTAAGAGCGAGAAATTAACCGCTTTTCAGGGAAAAACGAATTTATTTGTCTATCCGGGTTATCAATGGCGGGTTATCGACGGCATGATCACTAATTTTCACCTACCCAAGTCCAGTTTGATGATGTTAGTCAGTGCCTTAATCGGACGGGAAAGACTACTGGCATTGTATCAAGAAGCTATCCAAGAGCGTTTCCGTTTCTATTCCTTCGGTGATGCTATGTTAATCCTACCCAGCGCTCGCAGCAGTAATCGGTAAGTAGTTGCACAAAATTACCTTCATACCCCAGAAAGAAGGAGGAGCAGAACTGCGGAAAGGGCAACAGGAAAGGGAAAAATATGTGTAAGCAGCCCGCGCATCTAAATTGGTCTAGGTCGATTATCGAACCACCTCTACCCTGTTGTCTATCCTAACCAAGAAATGAAAAGAAAAGAGCTTAAAATCGGTCGCCGCTATTCTAGCAAACCCCTGCAAATATTTTTAATTATTGCCTTCATCGCCGCCGCTCCCTTTGCTATTTTTTATCTTATTGCCTTGGCTTATCTCTGGCAAGGCGATCGACTTTTGGCCGCAGGGGAGAAGGAATCGGCTCTGTCTGCTTACCGAACAGTTTTATCTTTTCACGAAAATTCGGCCCAAGCCCATATAAAAATCGCTCAGGTCTTACAAAGTCAAAAACGCTATTCTGAAGCCTTACAAGCATATAATCGTGGTTTTATCGTTAATGATAAACCATCGACGGAACCCTCCCTAAGTAATCATTTAGTCGCTTTGGGAGATATCTTCGCCCAAGAGGAAAAATGGTCAGAGGCGATCGATGCTTACCAAAAAGCAATTATCATTAAACCAACTTTTAAAGGGCAATTTCAGCTAGGAAAAGCTCTCTATAGTTTACAACGTTGGGATGAGGCGGCGAAAGCTCTGCAAGCAGCGGTTTTTCTCGATCCTAGTCAGGGAAAAGCCTATTTTTATCTGGGAAAGGCCTACAGTGAACAGCAACTCTGGCCAGAGGCCAGTTATGCCTATCAGCAAGCTCTAGAATTGATACCTAATCAGGGTGAAACCTACAAAAAATTAGGAGAAACCCTAGCAAAACAGGGAAAATGGGAGCAAGCAGAGCAAATATATCGACAGGCTCTAATTTACTCCCCTAAAGATGGGGATATTTATAATTATTTAGGCAAAGCTTTAGCGGAACAGGGAAAACTAGGGGAAGCGATGGCAGCTTTTCAACAGGCGCGCCAAATTAGCCCCAAAAATGCCGAGATTTACGAAAATCTCTGTTATAGCTATATCAATAGCGGTCAGATCGATGAGGGTCTAAATTGGTGTCGGCAGGCCGTAGAAATCGATCCCAATTTATCAGAAGTTAGATTTATTTTACAGGAAATCCAACGGGGACGATTAATTCACGACAATCCCGAATTATTAAAAATGCCAGAGATAATTCCCAGTGTTAAGAGTGATCCTCTGGTGAATTTAAAACGCTCAATTGTTAAAATTGTCATTCGTGGCAAAAATAACAATGGTATCGGCACTGGTTGGTTATTAAAACGAGATCAAGATACAGCTTGGATCGTGACTAACCGCCATGTGGTTACGAATTACCGTCAAGAAATCGATGCAGGGGCGCGCATTTTTGTCGAGTATTATAGCCAACCACCCAAGGGAAAAATTCCCAAGCGTTCAAAAGCTAAAATTCTCCACACTACCCCCCCTAACGACTGGCTCGATTTAGCAGTATTAGAGGTAAAAAATCCCCCCCCAGATTTAAAACCTTTAGCTTTAGCACCCCTACCAATTGCCGCTAATCAATCAGTAATCTCGATCGGTAATCCTTTTAATCAAAAAGATTGGACTGTCAGCAAAGGCACTGTTAATGATAATGACGAAAAATCCTTAAGTTTATCCATGTTTGTCGTTTCTGGACAGTCGGGAAGTCCAGTTTTAAACGATAAAAATCAAGTGGTGGGAGTGATTTCCCAAGCGAGTTTATTTTGTGCCAATCCCTCTACTCCTAAACCCCTAGAAAATGCCGTTAAATTGGGCTGCGGTTTCGCAATTCCCATTGACAGGGTGCGAGAAAGGTTAAGGGAGTGGGAATTATGAATTGGGAAGTGGGGTGTAGGGTGTGGGGAAGTGGGGTGTAGGGTGTGGGGAAGTGGGGTGTAGGGTGTGGGGTGTGGGGAAGTAGGGTGTGGGGTGTGGGGAAGTAGGGTGTGGGGTGTGGGGTGTGGGAAGTATAAATAAAAATAATCTCCTGTCTCCTGTCTCGGAGTCTCCTGTCTGGGAGTCTCCTGTCTCGGAGTCTCCTGATAACTGCTATGCTAGTCTAGGCAGAAAACCAGTCGATCGAGATCACCGTGGCTAACCAAGAAGCAACTTCCCCCGCTATTCGTACCCCTTTATACGACCTAATTGCCCAACAAACCAGCAAATTTACCCCTTTTGCGGGTTGGGAGATGCCGATACAGTTTAGCGGCCTAAAAATCGAACATAATGCTGTCCGCAATGGTGTCGGGATGTTTGACATTTCCCACATGGGCAAATTTATCTTAACTGGAGATAATCTGGTTCAATCTCTCCAAACCCTAGTTCCCTCTAATTTAGCCCGTTTAAGGGCAGGAAAGGCACAATATAGCGTTTTACTTAACCCAGACGGTGGCATAATCGATGATATTATCTTTTACTACCAAAGCGAAAGCCAAGGCGTATTAATTGTTAATGCCTCAACCACCGATAAAGATCGAGAGTGGATTTTAGGCAATTTAGAGGGTTCGGGGGTCAAATTAAAGGATTTATCCCGAGAAAGGGTCTTAATCGCCCTGCAAGGACCCAAGGCGGCGACAATTTTACAGCCCTTGATCGGGGAAAAATTAAGCGATTTTGGCCTATTTAATCACTGGGAAAGCCAGCTTTTCGGGGAAAAAGTTTTTATCGCTAGGACCGGTTACACGGGAGAAGATGGTTTTGAAATTATGGCCGCTCCTGAAATCGGGCAGCGACTTTGGACGGAATTCTTAAATTTAGGGGTGACTCCCTGCGGTTTAGGAGCGCGGGATACCCTGCGTTTAGAGGCAGCTTTAGCCCTTTATGGACAGGATATCGACGATAGCACGAGTCCCCTAGAGGCAGGCTTAAATTGGTTGGTTCATCTGCCAGAAAAAGGCGATTTTATCGGTCGCAATGTCCTCGAAGACCAAAAACTTAATGGTGTGAATCGGCGCTTGGTGGGATTGCAGATGTCCGGCAAACATATCGCCCGTCACGATTATCCGGTAGTATTCGCTGGGGAAGTGGTGGGTAAAGTCACCAGTGGCACTTTATCACCAACTTTAAACACAGCGATCGCTTTAGCCTATCTTCCCACACCTTTCGCCTCGATCGGACAGGCGATCGAAGTGGAAATCCGCGGCACCACCTACCCCGCTACCGTCGTTAAAAAACCCTTTTATAAAAGTAAAAAGTAGTGGTTTGTTTCAGCTAATTTGGTGTATTAGAAAAATGCTATAAATTCTATAATCTAAGACTTTAAGCCGAAATCTATTGCCCTATTTTAGCTGAAACAGTCCAGTAGGGTGCGTTACGCTGCGCTAACGCACCAACCTAAAGCACCGAGAAAAAAGGAGCAATAATTTGGTGGGTTACGGCGAACACAAAATCAATACTAAACTGTAGCAGTTACCGTCGCCTAACCCACCCTACAGCTGAATCCTGAAAATGCAATCCGTAGACTTTACCACCCTCAGCGCCACTTGTGCCGAAATTGCCGCCACTTGGCTGCCTGCGAGACTAGAACAAGTGTATCAAATTGATCGCCAAACGATCGCCCTCTATTTACGAACCTTCGATCGCAAGGGATGGTTAATTATTTCTTGGCATCCCCAAGGGGCGCGGATGCATATTGGTGAGCCACCGCCAAAAGTCCCTGATACCTTCACTTTCAGCGATCAATTGCGTCATCAACTCAATGGTTTGGCACTGACAAAATTAGCATTTGTTGCCCCGTGGGAAAGAGTCATCGATCTACAATTTGCCCAACGTCCCGATGATCCGGCCCTGGGGCATTTGTATATAGAAATTATGGGCAAATATAGCAATGTGATTTTAACTGCGGCTGACAATCAAATTGTCACCGTTGCCCATCAAGTCAATGCCACCCAGTCTAGTGTTCGCACCGTACAAACGGGACAAATCTATCAACTACCCCCCGTTTTATTGGCAACAAATCCCAGTTTAGAAGAATCCTTGAGCAGTTGGCAAGCTAGAGTTAGTTTAATCCCTAAAACTATCGAAAAACAGTTAGTTAGTACCTATCGTGGGGTTAGTCCGGTCATCGCTCGATCGCTGTTGCAAAAAGCCAATATTAACCCGAAATTAAACACGGATCAGTTAGATAATACTGATTGGGAAAAGCTCTTTTCAGTTTGGCAAGAATGGTTAAAAATCTTGGAAAATAAAACCTTTCAACCCGGATGGACAAGAGAAGGTTATACGGTGATCGGTGGGGAGATACTGGCAGCGGCTAAAAATGTTCAAGAATTATTAAACCGTTATTATAGCGACCAAATTAATCAAGAAAGCTTTCGACAACTACAGCAAAAATTAAATCAAAAAGTCATCTCTTTACTGACTAAACTGCAAACTAAAGCGGCGGGATTTCAAAGAAGACTAGCAGAATCTGCTCATGCCGATCGCTATAAAGAGCAAGGGGATTTATTAATGGCAAATCTGCAGCAAATACAGCAGGGAATGACTAGCATTAGTTTGGCGGATTTCCAGACAGGAAAACCTGTAATTATTCCTCTCGATCCCGAAAGAAATCCCGTGCAGAATGCCCAATATTTGTATAAACAACATCAGAAATTAAAAAGGGCGCGGTTAGCGGTGGAACCTTTATTAGAGGAAGTGGTCAGTGAAATTAATTATCTCGAACAAGTGCGATCGAGTTTAAGTCAACTAGAAAATTATAGCAGCAGCGAAGATTTACAGGCATTAGACGAGATACAAGAAGAATTAATCCAACAAAAGTATCTAGAAAGCAATTACCAGCGTAATCGGACGAATAATAAAGAATCTGAACCCATGCGCTTTATTACTCCCTCTGGAGTAGAATTATGGATTGGCAGAAATAACCGTCAAAATGATCGGCTAACTTTTCGTAGCGCCAGCGATTACGATATCTGGTTTCATAGTCAAGAAATTGCTGGTAGTCACGTTTTACTCCGTTTAACCCCCGGTACAGTTCCAGAAGCCGCCGATCTGCAATTTGCCGCCGATTACGCCGCTTATTATAGCCGCGCTCGCCATAGTGAACAGGTTCCCGTCGTCTATACCCGTCCCAAATACGTCTATAAACCCAAGGGCGCCAAGCCAGGTATGGTGGTTTACAAACAGGAAACGGTAATCTGGGGCTGTCCTCAGAGGGTTGAGGATTACCGCAAAAAATAATTTTTTACCAAATTGTTTACTTTTTTTTACACAAAATGGGTATTGTCTGTTACAATTGTTACTAGAGAGACAAATGCAGTTCAGGCGCTTGGGAACGCAAGAACTATATTTCCTCGGATTACAACAACAAACAACAGCAAACCAGTGGTAGCAGCCGATAGTCTCGGGAAAGACACAAAAAACCGACTATTCAGGTGATATTAAAGCGACCACTGGTATTTTATCCTCACCTAACCGCTTCTGTCACTTTCCTCAACTTTCTTTTGGGTTTCCGAGACTTATTGCCCAGTTGAAAGAGGGATAGTTAGCATCCAGCTTTTTGTAAAGAAATTTAAACTTCACGCATAGTTAAGCCTCTTCGGCCTAAATAAACGACTAGAAACAGTTTTTTTCGGGAGGCCCAGTTTATGGATAGCCCATTAGGGACGATGAACTTTCAACAGACAGAGCTATACAAAAGAATTCAGGCATTTGCCTTGGATCGGCCAGATAGTCAATTATCTTTCAGCCAACGATTAGCAAAAGATAACGGCTGGTCCTTAGGCTATACTCAGAGAGCGATCGAGGAATACAAAAAGTTTATATTTCTAGCCGTTGCAGCAGGACATCCGGTCACGCCATCCGACCAAATCGATCAAGTTTGGCATTTACATCTGACCTATACGCGATTGTACTGGCAAGAGTTCTGTCCCAAAATTTTGCAAACCACATTACATCACGAGCCGACTCGTGGGGGTTCATCCGAGCAATTAAAATTTGGCAGTTGGTATAGCAAGACGCTAGAAAGTTACGAACAGTTTTTTGGACATATTCCCCCAATAGATATTTGGCCTAAACCCAAAGACCGATTCGGGCGAGATTTGCATTTTATCCGGATCAACACTCAACAAAGCTGGGTTTTGTCAAAACCTAATTTGACAATCTTCTTGAAACCACAACTGCGAAAAATAGGCATCTTTACCTTTTTAGCCTTCCTTTCACTGATGATAACTGGCTGTCAGATAATCTCCCAAATTCCTAACCCAATGAATTTTACAGGTCCGGAATTTTTAACCTTCTATATTTCCCTAGTAGTGATGGGAATCGCTTTGGCAGCCTGGCTACGTTTTTCCCTGTGCCTAGTTAGCACTAATACAAAGCAGCAACCTGATTTAAATACTTACGAGATAGCTTTCTTGGCGGGTGGCAATCATCGCCTGATTATGGCCGCAATCACCAGTTTGGTAAAACAAGGCTATGTGGAGGTATTAAAAGAAAAATCACCATTTGGAAGAACACAAAGCAAACTGGTGGTGACAGGAAAGATCGATGCTATTGCCGATCCTGTAGAAAAGGCGGTTGCACAAGATATTTTGGCCACTGATGGGGCAATTGAACAGGTTTTCCGGAAGTCTACAGGAATGAAAGATAGCATTCGTGCCCGCCTAGAACAACTTGGTTTGTTTCTGAGCGATGCCCAAGCATTCAAAGCCCAAATTTATCCATCATTGATTGTGGTTATTCTTCTAGGAATAGGCTTGTGCAAAATGGCTGTGGGAATTTCTCGCGATAAGCCAGTTGGTTTACTTCTCATCTGTATATTTGGGCTTCTAGTTTTGGGAGCAAGGTTTTTTGTCAAACCACAGCGCAGCCGTTATGGAGAGATCATTTTTAAGGATTTAAGAAATCGCTTACAACCTTTAAAAACAGCCAATAGCAGCGATTCTGAACTTGTACTTGCGGTGGCGTTTTTTGGAGCAACAGTTCTGATGGCCGATACTGCTTTAGCAGACCTGTATCAAATGCTGACTCCCATAGCCGCTGCTAGTAGCGGCGGTGATGGCGGCAGTGGCGGCAGTGGCGGCAGTGATGGCGGCAGTGATGGCGGTTGTGGTGGTTGTGCTGGTTGTGGTTGTATGTGATTGAGTTCAAGGCTATTAACAGCCGCTCGATCGAAGCGTGATGCCGAACCGCGAACTCCGTTAAATTTGTCTGTTTTTAGCGGAAGTTCCCCCATACAGATTCTGCCACAGCAGAGGTTGTCGCTTTTTGTCAAAGGGAAACTTCCGTTGAACATTCCCGCCACCGTAGCTCTGTTAATTTTTGCCTTAATCTCCTCTCTGGTTTGATTGCTTACTGCCATCAGCCGAAAAAACCCTCCTGGAACATGGAATTTTATCGCCTCTACTTAGGGTTTGCTGGAATAAATCTAAAAACATTGTTGGATAAGGTTTTTAGACTTTTTTCCCCTCAAAAAGTGCTGACCATTGGAGTGATCGCGGGTAAAATTCAGGGACTTTTTCCCTGAATTTTAGGTAACTGACTACCTCAAAATCGGGAAAACCCTACACCCCACACCCCACACCCCACACCCTGCCCCCACCAACAAACTTTTTCAGCAGACCCTAAGTAGCCATTTTTCAGGAGAAAAGCGCTCAGGGCAGTGGGAAAGTCTGGATATTTGCCGATCGCTGTACTTTCGCCATAGATATCGAGACCCCAATCGGAGTTTTTATCGTAATTAGCGAGGAGAAATTGCCAAGCTTCTGGGTATTCTCCCAGGAGAATTTTTTGGGCTACATAACCGGCCAAAATGCCATTGACTTCGGCTTTTTCTTTTTTAGCTAACTGAAAGGCTTTCAACATTGCTGCTAAAGTTTTCCTTAATTCTTGGGGATATTTTCTAGTGACATCCGCTAATTTACCCTGTTGAAAAGTATAAATTTTGGAGGGAGGAAAAGAGGCGGCGTAGGAACTAAAAGCATACAAAAAAGCATTATCAACGGTGACAAATTCATAATTATTATCTCCATCTAAATCTTCAAAGGAACCACCACTACCATCTAAAAAACCCGTTTCTTCTCTAATAAATTTATCTTTTTGCCAAGTATAAATTACCAAAGATGTGCAGCAATGTGCGCCGCCGCTATAGGTGGAGACGATAATCTCATCGATGCCATTATTATCTAAATCTCTTAATTCGACATAGCCGGATCCAAAGGCACTATACCCGCTATTTTCCTGATAAATTTGCTCGTTATAAAAGATTTGATAAGAAACATTATTAATATCATAATTATCATCAACTCTCTCGTTTAGGTCGATGGGTTGATAGCTAACTTGTACCTTAATTTTCCCCGATCTAACCACTTGATTTGTTAGGGGTTGACCGGTATCAAAATCGAGTTTAGTCACGGCTAAACTCGCAGCTGCATTGCCCAAAAATTGAGATAATAAGCAGAAAATAAAGCAAGTTTTGCTAATATTCATCGGCCGATTCACAGAGAGATTAATTTCAGTGTAAGTAGCTGGTTATAATTAAATTTAAAATGGATTTTAGGTTCGATCCCCCCTTAGTCCCCCCTTAATAAGGGGGGCATCTGAAAGTTTTTAATACCCACCTACTTATCTTACTTATTTTTACCGACAATCAGCCGTTAACTTTTCGAGAAAAACTATCTAGGGCTGGCTGAATAAATGTGAAATGTAGGCAAGGTAAGGGCTTTGTGGCTTTACGAGCGAAACAGGTGCAAGATTTTGAGAGAATCGTCGTTCAAAACCTGGCGTCTTCATCGGCCCGCGTCCTGTAGGGGCGAAGCATTCGGGCAATAACCTATCGGTGAAACCGTAGATTTTCTAACCGAATGCTTCGCCCGTACTTTTTCAGCAAACCCTATCTATTCCAAAGTTTTAACGCTCAAAACTTGGGGGGGGGTGGCATCGGGGGGATAGAGAAAATCGAGATTAATGTCGCGTCTGGCTCCGGGGGGAAGTTCCACCTGTACTAAAGCTTCTCCCTGTTGTCCTTCCCGTTGAACGAGATGGAAAAAACGTTCCTCGGTGCGTCCCAGGGCGTTACGATAGGTAACGCGCACTGCACCCCGGAAAAATACCGGTCCCTGGACGGGTTCAACAAATAGCAAGCGATCGAGATAATTGTCTTCTTTAATTGGGGTTTGAATACTCAAAGCCACCACCTGCGTTTTGCTAGTGTTGTTATATAGAGGTAAAGTCAGATAGTAGTGAACACCGTAGTTACCGTGAGCTTTGAAAGCAGTATCGGGATAACGCACTAACATGGGGGCGCTTTGAATTTGTCTGGTTCCGAAAGTAGCTGCTGTCACCGTACTTAAAGGATAGGCAAAAGCTTGACCGGGTTGAGGAATGGTGAGATTAATTCCCCCTTTGGGATCGACAATGCGGGTTGCCCATTCCGAACCGACAGAAATTCCGGCCACGCGACCATAAAAATTTCTTCTTCCAGGGAACCATTGATCGGGGGGAGTGGGGGGAAAATCGCGAGGAGCCGCTAAATCACCTCTAACTAATAGGGTACGCCATTCCTCTAGGGTAGGGGGACGAAAGGTTGCTATTTCCCGATCTTCGATTTTGACTTTTTGGGGAACTTCGTAGAGGGCTAAATTGGCCATATAGACCGGTCCATCGCTGTAGAGACGCAGGAGGGTCGAGCGGGCGCTACTTCTGGGGATAACCAGATCGAATAGCATCCGACTTTGGCCTGGGGGAATGACGATCTGGGCGGGAAATTGGGTATCATGGCGACGACGCATGATATCGCTGGCTAAACGGGAACCGGGACCGGAAAAAACTCGGCCGTTGGGATCTTCCACCAGAGAGGGTAAATCGACAAAAGGGGCATCGGCGGAGGTAACGTAACTGACTCCTTGCAGGATGCGGATAACCAGGTTTCTGGAGGTGGGATTAGTAACGATCAGGCCCTGGTGTAAGTCGCGATTGGGATCGGTTTGACGGGCGATGTGGTGGGTGAAAACGTCAAAACGTCCTTGTAGGGGATGATTGAGATGGGCTATGGGAAAACGTTTTCCTTTGCCGGGGAAAGTAGAGAGGAGAATTCCCTCTTTTTCTACGATTTCGGGACTATTGCTATTAAAAACCAGCACATCATTCAGTTGACCGGGTAACTGACGCACTTCCTGATATTGGGTGACTAATTTCCTCTCTATCTGGGGCAGAACCGAGGCGGACTGAGCTAAAAGAATAGTGGGTAAGAAAGAAAGCATAGAGATTCTATATTTATAGGATCTAATTAAGGGTGAGTCGATGGAGATATGAAGTTATACAACAATATAGGCGAGGGTGTCCGGGCGATCGATAAAGAATCTTAATATATTTTTCAGGCCTGATCAAGTCATGTCAGGGGTGATGTGAGCTAGGGGCGGTTTTATGGGTTAGCAAGGGAGAATACCCCTTGCTATTGCCGATTTTAACCGTTACGTTGACAGTGACGGGAGCTGCTCACCCTAGCTTTAAATTTCGCCGCGAATTTCTTCGACTATGCCATCTCTAAGGACGAGTTCCACATTCATTTTGGCTACTAAGTTATCGCCTTTTTCGACCCGGAAAAAGCTTTCTAGTTGTGCTTGGGCGACTTCTTGATTGAGTTCCAAGAGTTGTACCTGTTGCAATTGTTGCAGATACTGGTTTTTTTGTTCGAGAAACTCACTTTTCTGTTGATTGACTTGGATTTGAATATTGTCAATCTGTTGGGCAGCCGCGGGGGGTAAGGGGATCAGACTCTGACGCTGAATTTCGGCGATCGCTCTTTGGCCTTGGGTTTCTAATTGTTGAATTTGTGCGTCAATTTGAGCCATTTGTGCTTGTAATTGCTGTTGTGCTTCTTCTTTCCAGCGCGGAGTCACGATGACTTTAATTGTCACCGGGCGCTTCAGTAATAAACTGGTTTGTGCGTCATCCATGATTTGCTTATCCTAAAAAGGTCTTTTTGTCAAGGGGTTAGGGAATATTTGCCGGAAATATTTACTTGGCAAACATCTCGTTAATCATATCGCGATAGCGTTGCGTTACTACCGGTCGTTTAATCTTTAAAGTTTGGGTCATCATGCCGTTTTCTTGGGAAAAAGGCTCTAAAATTAACTCAAAGGTTTTAATCTGGTCATCGGTACGATAACTGGGCCGATTTCTTACCTCGCGCTTTAATTCTTGTTGGTAGAGAGCTAAGACTTTTTTGCTGTAGAGATCGCTAGAAAGAATCGTTGAGCGATCGCTGTGAAGATCGGGTAAATTTAAGGATATTTTCTGTTCTTGCGCCCAATTGGCCAGTATATCAAGATTAGGCACGATCAAAGCCCCCAAAGCTTTTTGATCCTGTCCCACTAGCATAATTTGGGAGATAAAGGGACTGCGTAAACAAGCATCTTCAATCGGTTGCGGTTCGATATTTTCACCATTGCTCAAAACAATTGTATCTTTGGCCCGTCCGGTTAAGACTAAATCCCCGGCAGCGGTTAACCAACCAATATCACCGCTATCAAACCAACCATCGGGAGAAATCGCTTTTTCGGTTGCTTCGGGTTTTTTATAGTATCCCTGCATCACCTGCGGACCGCGAATCAAGACTAAACCGTGTTTTTCTGTCGGTAAGACTTCTTTGCTGTGTAAATCGACAATACAGATTTCTGTCTGAAAGACGGGACGACCGGCAGACCCGCGCAGGTTATGATCGATACGACGGACGGTAGCGACGGGAGAAGTTTCTGTCAGTCCATAACCAACTAAAATCGGGATTCCCGCAATCTCATAGAAAGTATCTAGATGTCTGGCTAAGGAACCACCGCCACTTACCAAGATTTTAACTTTATTTCCCACTGCTTGGCGAATTTTGCCATAAACTAGCTTATCACCGATGGCATGGAGGGGATAGAGTAAGAGGGATTGAATTCTTGCTTTTAGTCTTTCGATCCCGGAAGCGTGAAGGTGATCTAGACTGAGATTATCGGCGATACGTTTAGCAATAACGTACTTTTCCGACTTTTCTAGCAAAAATCGCACTAATTTCTGTTTTGTGGCCGGTTGTTCGCTAAATTGTTTTTGGATACCTTCGTAAAGGGATTCCCAAAGACGGGGAACTCCCACCATTAATTGCGGACTAAATTGCTTTAAATCCTGCTTAAAAGTGCGAATACTGGTATAAATCTGGGTGCAACCCTGAGCTAGACTGAAATACTCACAACTGCGCTCGTAGGAATGCCATGAAGGTAGTATACTTAAAACTCGATCGCCGGGATCCGGTTGAAAGATAGCATTTAAGTTGCGTACCTGATGCAGCAGATTACCGTGACTTAACATCACCCCTTTTGGTTGTCCCGTCGTTCCCGATGTGTAGATGAGGGTAGCCAGATCATTTTCGCTCTTGGTGATAGGTTTAAGGGTGTTCTCAGCCCCGAGCGCCATTAGTTGCTTGAAATTTAAGGTCTGCACGGAAATCGCCCCAGTAGCGGGGTCTTCGTCGGTGAGCAGCACGATTAATTTTAGGGGCAATTCAGGGATTTTCGCCAGCAATTTCCCTAAAGTTTTGTTATTTTCGACAATCAGCGTCTGACTGTCACTATCGGCCAGAATATAGGCTAATTCCTCTGCATCTGCTTGAGCAGATCGTACCGCGTTGGCGGCCCCGGCTGCCATGGAACCTTGATCGGCAATAAACCACCGGGGACTATTATCGGCAAATAAAGCGACATTTTCGGTTTCTGTGACTCCTAATGCTTGCAAAGCGGCGGCAAATTGCTGAATTTGTTGATAAAGTTGCCGATAGGTGAGAATTACTTCCGGTTTACTGTGGGGATCGTGCAGGGCGATAATATTGGGGAAACGCTGGGCAACTATTGACCAAACTTCGGGTAAAGATTGAATATTTGAATAGTCAATTAGGGTTGTCATAGCAGTAGTTATAGGGAGTTACAAGGGTAATAGCATATAGATTAACCATTCTAGGCTCTTTTTGCTGGTTCTCCTAGACAGTATTTCAACAGGTATCTAGTCCTGCAAAGTTGATTTCCTAGTCGAGACTCGGAGAGTGGAGACTTTTCGGTTATCGGTGAACAGTGAACAGTAATCAGGGAATGTACTGTTACTTAATACTGCTTACTGATTACGGAAAAGGCTAACGGCTTAGATGTATAATTAATTTTGCCTAGGTAAGTGGTTCTAATTAAGTAGAAGATAGATTTTGCCTCTGATCCCCCCCACCCCTAGTAGGGTTGATTCATGAATCAACCCTACTATAAATCAACCCTACTATAAATCAACCCTACTATGAATCAACCCTACTATGAATCAACCCTACCCCTTAATAAGGGGGGCGCCGACAATTTTTAACACCTACCTGCTTAGGTACTTAATAAAGTTGTGATTAGGAGAAAAACCAATGATTGCTTTATCTAACTATAATAATCTCACTCCAGAAGAATATCTTCAGTTTGAAGAAAAAAGTCCCATTAAACACGAGTATATCGATGGGCAAATTTACGCCATGGCAGGGACGACGGATACTCATAATATTGTTTCGGGGAATATATACACAATTATTCGTAATCATTTGCGGGGTTCCGATTGTCGGGTTTATTTTGCCGATGTGAAAGTCAGATTAGAGAAGCGCAATCACTTTTATTATCCTGATATTATTGTCACCTGCGATGACAGAGATAGAGAAACCGCTACCTACAAAAGTTTTCCTAAATTGATTATCGAAGTTCTCTCCGATTCCACAGAAGCTTTTGACAGGGGTGATAAATTTAATGATTATCAAACTCTAGAAAGTTTAGAGGAATATGTCTTAGTGAATAGTAAACACCAACGAGTGGAAACTTTTCGACGGGGTGAACAGGGT
>NZ_JAPZSZ010000313.1:0-1941 GCF_027532095.1 Microcystis sp. LE19-195.1E | reverse complement strand
CCTACGTTATCCCCGGTTTTCTGTTAATTCTCCTCGGTGGTATTAACGGCCCCTTTCATAGCGCTTTGGTCAGTGTTTTGGCCAAAAGAGATAAATCCGAGTCCGCGCCGATTGTCGAGACTATTACCACCCTAGTCAGTGCGATTTTATTAGCTGTCACCGTCTTTTTAATCGTTTTTGCCAATATTTTTATCGATGTTCTCGCCCCCGGTTTAGATGCCGCCACCCGTGGCATGGCCATTCAACAACTGCAAATTATGGCCCCCATGGCGGTTTTAGCCGGTTTAATCGGCATCGGTTTCGGTACTCTCAACGCGGCGGATCAATACTGGCTACCGAGTCTCAGTCCGCTTTTTTCCAGTGTGGCGGTGATTATCGGGGTGGGTTTGCTGGCCTGGTCACTTGGCGATCGCATTGATGAGCCGCAATATATTCAACTGGGGGGTTTTGTCCTCGCCGGCGGTACTCTCATCGGGGCGCTCTGGCAATGGTTAGCACAAGTAGGCGCACAAGTCAAGTCAGGTTTAGGAAAATTAATATTTCGTTGGGATTGGCGGATTCCGGGGGTGTCGGAGGTGTTGCGGGTGATGATTCCGGCGACCTTATCTTCAGGAATGTTGCATATTAACGTTTATACTGACCTCTTTTTCGCTTCTTTTATCGAAAATGCCGCCGCTTCCATGCGTTACGCCAGTTTTATCGTTCTCACGCCCTTGGGCATCATGTCTAACATGATTCTCGTGCCGTTTATGCCGATATTTTCTCGACTGACGGAACCGGAAAATTGGGGAGAATTGAAGCAAAAAATCCGTCAGGGTTTATTATTGACGGCTTTAACCATGTTACCCTTCACCGCTATCTTCATCGCCCTCGCTTTCCCGGTAGTGCGAGTTATCTATCAACGGGGTGCCTTTAATCTGGCTGCCTCGGAACAGGTGGTTCCCGTATTAATGGCCTACGGTTTCGGGATGTTTTTCTATCTCGGCCGCGATGTTTTGGTACGAGTGTTCTATGCCTTGGGTGATGGCGACACTCCCTTTAAGGTGAGTATGGTAAATATTTTTCTTAATGGTGTGCTGGATTTCCTCTTGTATAAACCTTTTGGTACTCCGGGGATTGTTTTAGCAACCGTGGGGGTTAATATCCTTTCTATGGGCATTTTTACGGTGATTTTAAATCGTCGTTTAGGGGGTTTACCCTTGGGAGAATGGGGTTTATCCTTATTGGGATTAACGGTAATTACAATGCTTTCTGGTGTTGTTAGTTGGGGTGCTAGTTGGGGTTGGGAAAAGGTTTTTGGTGCTGGTAATATTTTCCTACAATTGTTACAGTTGGGTTTTGCTTCGACCGTAGCGGTGGGTTTATTCCTCCTCGGTGCGATGTTATTGAAGTTACCTGAATTAGACCTGTTAATCTCGCGAGTTCGTCAGAAGTTGTTGAAAAAATCTTAGGTTTAAGTTCCTGCCTCACTAGATTAAAGAAAGGTTAAACCCTAGCTAACACCAAATCAGTTTTTAAGAGTCTGATTAACTCCCTCCCTCGCTCGTAATTACTGTTGTAGGGGACGGAAGAATTTTTTCAATTGGCTCGCTCTCTTTTTGTTTAATGTCAAACAAATCCAATCGGATTTGAAGATTTAACCAAAAATCAGGAGAGACTTGCAAGTATTTAGGGCTTGCTGAATAATGGTAAAACCCTTTTAAAATAAGGCTTTTGACCTGTTAAAATCCGATGTTAGTGCAAGAATATAGGATTAAGACCTTCAAAAACCTGGCATTATCCTTTTTTTAGTACACAAACTGGTACAAAAAAAGAGGGCAACAAAGCCTGAAACGACCGGCTACTGACGACCGACGACCGACTCCTAACCCCACCAACAAACTTTTTGCCGCCAACCCTATTTAGTTCCTAGTTCAACCGAGACTAACCGATTCACTTGAG
>NZ_JAPZSZ010000178.1:0-5410 GCF_027532095.1 Microcystis sp. LE19-195.1E | reverse complement strand
AAAAACATTCCCGTTCTGTTGAGTATAAAGTATCTGGATGGAAACTATCAAAAGATAAACGTCATATTACCTTTACAGACAAAAAAGGTATTGGCACTCTTAAACTGATTGGCTCTAGAGATATTAATTACTATCAACCAGACCAGATTAAACGGGTAAGAATCCTTAATCGTGCCGATGGTTGTTATGTGCAGTTCTGCATTAAATTAGACCCCAGAGACACGGTTAAACCTTTAACACCCTCCCAGAAAGCCCCTGGGATTGATGTGGGATTAAAGTTTTTCTTAGTAGATAGCGAAGGCCATCAAATTGATTGTCCGAACTATTACAGAAAAGCTGAAAAACAACTAAACCGATTAAACAGGAAAAAGTCAAAGAAATACCGTAAGGGTAAAAAACAATCTCGTAATTATCACAAGGCTAGAAAGCGATATGCTCGGAAACATTTAAGAGTAAGTAGGCAACGAGAAGAGTTTGTCAAGAGTGTGGCACTCCGTTTAGTTAAGTCTAACGACTTAATCGCTTATGAAAACTTGAATATCAAAGGCATGGTCAAAAATCGTCATTTAGCCAAGTCGATAACCGATGCAGGATGGTCTGTTTTTAGGCAATGGCTAGAGTATTTTGGGGACAAATACGGCAAGTTAACTATAGCTGTATCACCTCATAATACGGCTCAAAATTGTTCTAATTGTGGACAAAAAGTCGAAAAGTCGCTATCTACTCGAACCCATGTTTGTCCTCATTGTGGATACACAGATTGTCGAGATAGAAACGCCGCTTTAAACATCTTGCAAAAGGGATTAAGTAGCGTGGGGCGCACGCAAACTTTAAACGCTTCGGGAGAGATTCCCTCTTGGTTGGTTGGAGAAATCCTGCTTGCTAACGGAGACTCAATGAACGAAGAATCCCCGTCTAAAGAGACGGGGAGCGTCAAAAAACGGAAATAGTAAAACATCAGGGTTAAATTGTGGCGGTCAGGAAAAGATCCACTATACTGTTAGACTTAAACAGGTCATAACCCAATGACCATCTAGCTATAATCATGTCACCGCCACAAAAATCATTTTATGCTTTCTGAGCCGGAACCGAGCGACACCCTCACCACTCCCACCGTCAATATGGGCGATCAAAGTACCGATATCAAGCCAATTTTAGCCTTAAAAGAGTTAGTCGCTAGTTTATATCGCGAACAAAACAAAGTTCAAAATCTCTTAAGTTCCCTCGGTTTTGCCCTGCGGAGTTTCAATAATTTAAACCAATTCCTCGATCTTACCCCCTTGATGGCCGCACGAGTGGCAGACGCGGAGGGAGGGGCATTGATTTTGAGCAAAAATAACGGTCAAGTGGCGCTCGATCAACTCCATTGCCAAGATAATCAAATTAATGGGGAACTACGCCGACAATTAGAGGCAATTATCCGACAATTAAACCAAGAACCGGCACTTGAGAATAAAAATCATCGATCGCTTCTCGATAGTCTCGACCATAAAATCCGGCAAACTCTCGGACAGGGTACGCAGGTTTATAGTACGCCTGTTTTGGTAAAAAATAGTGAACGGGGGCGTTTATACGTTTTCAGTCGCGATCCCGATTATGGTTGGACACCCACCCGTCGTAAACTGCTGCAGCTAGTGGCCGATCAAACGGCGGTGGCTATAGCTAATAATGAATTAACGATCGAATTACGTTCTAAGGAACGTCAGGATCGAGAGTTAGAAATCGCTGCCGAAATCCAAAATCGTCTTTTACCCCGGCAATGTCCGAAAATTCAGGGGGTAGAATTGGCAGCCCACTGCAAAACGGCTAATCGCGTTGGTGGCGATTATTATGATTTTATCCCCTGCAACTACGATCAATTTAAACCGGCAAGGGAGGCGGAAATGGAAGCCAGTGCCGCTCCTTGGAGTATAGTCATCGGTGATGTCATGGGAAAAGGTGTCCCAGCAGGATTATTGATGACCATGACCCGGGGAATGTTGCGAGCGGAAGTGTTAAATCGTCACTCCCCGGCCCAGATTTTGCGTCATCTCAATCGGGTTATGTATGCCGATCTCGATAATTCTCATCGTTTCGTGACATTATTTTATTCCGAGTATGATCCCCTGACGCGCCGTCTTGGCTACAGTAATGCTGCCCATTATCCCACCCTCTGGTGGCGGGCTAAAACGGGAGAGTTAGAGTCTCTCGACACGGAAGGGACATTAGTGGGTTTAGAGGCAGATTCTATCTATGACGATGCCCAAGTGCAATTAGAAGCGGGAGATACGCTGATCTATTACACCGATGGCTTTACCGATGCAGTTAACTCGAAAGGGGAAAGATTTGATCAGAAAAATTGGCTATCGGCAGTTAAAGAAGCCTGTCAACAGTACACCGATCCCGAACAGATTCTAGAATATTTATTTGGGAAAGTTGCCGCTTTTACTGGGTTGGGAAATGACGGTAGCGACGATATGACTTTAGTAGTTATGCGAGTGAAATCGGAGGAATAAATCATCACTTCCTAGCTCATAAATTAGCTTAATCCTGCTCTTGCCAAGGAGCGAATAAAGGCAATAACGCTAACCCGGGTAAAGCGGCGATTACCGTGATTAAAAAGAACCACTGCCAACCGATCGCCTCAGCCAAAACTCCGGCGGGAGCCACCAAAATATCGCGACTAAAGGCCATTAAACTCGATAAAAGGGCGAACTGAGTAGCGGTAAAACGAGCATTACAAAGACTCATTAAAAAAGCCACAAAAGCGGCAGTTACTAAGCCACCGCAGAAGTTTTCAATATTAATAGCCAAGACCATAAAAGGATAATTTTGTCCTAAATTTGCTAAAATAAAATAGGCTAAATTACTAACAGCTTGCAACAGACCAAATATCCAGAGCGATCGATTAATTCCCCAACGACTTAACAGGGAACCACCTAATAAAACTCCCACCATAGTTGCTATCATGCCCATGCCCCCTTGGATCGCCCCGATATCGGTTTGACTGAAACCAGTTTTTAAGAGAAAAGGAGTCACCATATTATTAACTAAAGCATCCCCTAAACGATAGAGAACAATAAAGGCGAGAATGCCGATTCCTTGACCTAATCGATAGCGTTGAAAAAACTCTTGGAAAGGCAACCAAACTGCCTCTAAAAGAGTTTGAGGAGTATCATCTCTAGGGGGAGTAGCTGGGGCGAAAAAAGACCAAATAATCGTTAAAGCCATCAATCCAGCTAGGAAAAGATAGACGAGAGGCCAGGGAAAGTGATCGGCTAAAATTAAAGCGATCGAACCGGTTAAAATTAAAGCCAAACGATAACCTAAAACCCCGATCGCTACCCCAGCCCCCATCTCCCATTTTTCTAAAATATCTGTGCGATAGGCATCGTAGGCAATATCTTGGCTGGCACTAAAAAAAGCAATCAGTAAAGCATTAATTGCCAATAATTCTAAAGATCGTTGCGGTTGTTGAAAAGCCATAAAACCAATCGCTAAAGTTAAACAAATTTGAGCGATTAAAATCCAACCGCGACGACGACCAAGCAGCGGGGGAAGATAGCGATCGAGTAAGGGAGACCAAAGAAATTTGAGAGAGTAGGGGAGGGTAACTAAACTAAATAAACCGATCGATTTCAGATCAACTCCTTCGGTGGTCATCCAAGCTTGCAGGGTGCGACCGGTGAGAAAATAGGGCAATCCGGAAGCGAAACCTAAGAATAACAAAGCCGCCATTTTTTGACTGCGGAACACTTGCAAATAAGCGGAAATTTCTTTGATCATGGAGGGGATAGGAGGATAGATCAGATTAAAGAATATAGTTAATTGACCCAAAAAGAAAGAGATTAGTTCTGACCGGCATCATCCCATCTTAACCATTGCCTGGAGATAAAAAAAAATTCCCGAAAAATAGCGGTCTTTCCGCCAGCTGGGGCTATAGGCAGTAGAATGGATGAGATTTTGATTCAGTAGTCTTGAAAAATTGCGGTATTCTCCTTAAGATAGATGCTTGATTCTCCCAACTAGCTCCTACCCCTATTTACCTTTCCCAGATAAGGACTGCCATCCCCACCTTCCCTGCCGACTCCTGTGATTAAAGTGGACTCCTGTTTTATCTCATACCTATTGTCTAATCCCTCCGACTCGGAAGCGACCGGTGACAATGCCACCATTGCCGTCGAGGTGCGTTTGGCCCAAAGCCAAGATCTCAAAAGCTTGGCGGAGATTCTCACCGATAGTTTTTTCCCCACGGCCAATTATTGGTCTTTTCTGCGTCCTATCTTTAAATTGGGCATTTACGAGGACTTACGGGGACGATTGCGCGCCGATACCCCTTACTATCACTGTCTGGTAGTCAGTCACACCAGCGTCACCGCCACGGGTCCTCAGGAAATTATTGTCGCTACGGCGGAAATCGGCTTAAAATCCAGTTCTTTTTTAGCTGTTCCCATTCCTTATATCTCTAATTTAGCCGTTAGTCCCGATCGCCGGCGTGCCGGTCTGGCCCGGAGATTGCTGCTCAAGTGTGAACAGATCGCTAGAGAATGGGGTTTTGAGGAACTTTCCCTCCATGTTCTCGATAATAATCTAGCGGCCCAGTCACTGTACTCAAGTAGCGGTTATCGTCTGCAAAAAACCGACGGTTGGTTGATCAATTGGTTATTTAATCGACCACAAAAGTTATTTCTGCACAAAAAAATCAGCCATTGACATCCTCGCCGCCGTAAAACGGACGGCGATTCCCAAACCTCACGATTTGGGTTTCTGCTTCTGTCCCGAAGGATTTTTCGCACCTGCCTTAACAGATTTACTCTGTTCTGGTCTTATGGTCGCTCTACAGACTGACACCGCAAGCCCTGCGGCCAAAATATTTTTACTGGCGTTAATATCTCGGTCATGGTGAGTCCCACAGTCTGGACAGTCCCATTCTCGAACATTTAACGGCATTTTCAAGGGCAATATACCCGCAATTACTACATCTTTTAGAGCTAGGAAACCATCTATCTATTTCGATGTAATTTCTCCCATACCAACGGCATTTATAGGCTAATTGTCGGGTTATTTCTCCCCAGCTTACATCAGATATTGCCTGAGATAATTTCGGGTTTTTGACCATATTCTTGACGGCTAAATTCTCAACCACAATCGTTTGGTTTTCACGGACTAATTGAGTGGTTAGCTTGTGTAGATGGTCTTTTCTACTATCGGTGATTTGAGCGTGAATTCTGGCTACTTTGATTCTTGCTTTTTCCCGATTTTTTGACCCTTTCTGTTTTCTAGAAAGATTTTTCGATGCTCTTCGCAACCTCTGATAATGTTTCTTAAAATGCTTAGGATTAGATACTTTATCGCCATCGCTGGTAATTACTAAACTACTAATTCCTAAGTCAATTCCGATGGCTTTATCTGTTACTGGTAGAGGCTTAAT
>NZ_JAPZSZ010000251.1:0-6541 GCF_027532095.1 Microcystis sp. LE19-195.1E | reverse complement strand
CTATCGCTTGAATATGTTGGTTAAGTTCTTGTTGTTGCTCTGGAGTCATTTTTGTCTTTTCCCTACTCTTTTCTCTATCCCATACCCAATTGATGCTTTTGTCAAGTAGTTTATTTGTTCTTCAGCTTTGACTTGCTCCCCTATGATTATATTGTATTCAGCAACCTTTTATCAATAATCAGTCACAGTCCATGACACAATCACAGCAACCACAGTCAAGACGGCATGGGAGAGGAAAGATCCGTGTTATCGTAAAAATGGGGATAGATGGGGGGTTTGGTCTTGCAAAATCGGCAAATAGGGATAAAATCAAAACAAGTTAATTTTTTCCTTACCATATCATGTTAACCCCATCGGATAGTAAATTATCTAAGCAGCAGCAGATTCTCTCGGCTGTTTCCGAAGAAGAACAGCTTAAACAGCAACGGATTCAGGAAGTGCTATTGTTAATAGATAGTTTATTCCAAAGAGAGGAAACGACTTTTAGAATTATCATCGACTGTCTTTACGATGTGGGTTCGTTAAATTTAATTAATAAAAAGTTTCATAGTCGTCACTTAAATTTTATTATGAAAGCGATCGCTCGTTTTTCTAAGCCTATATTCAGAATTTATGCTCTCTATTGGGTGAAGAAAAATAGCCCCAAATTAATCACTAATTGGTTGGCTAGTAAGGTTAAATTCTAGCCAAGGATAAACTCCAGAGACAGATGATAGGTAGTGCGTTACGACGGATTGTTACCTTCAAGTCAAAGCAGCAATTTTGGCCGTCTAACGCACCCTACCTTTTACTACTTAGTTGATGATAGGTGGTGCGTTACGACGGATTGTTACCTTCAATTCAAAGCAGCAATTTTGGCCGTCTAACGCACCCTACCTTTTGCTTCGTACCTCACTATTAAGATCTAGGGACTAAATTTGCACCTGTCTGAGATGACGACGGGGATCGGTGGTACGCTGAGATTTAATTTTCTCGTATAATTCCCGTTCGATCGCCGTTAATTCTTTGGGAGTATCGATGACAATTTTGACTAATTGATCGCCGCGTTGTCCTTTATTATCGATCCAACCTTTGCCTCGTAAGCGCAGGGATTGACCGGAACGAATACCGGCGGGAACTTTTACCGTCACCATGCCATCGGGGGTAGGAACTTCGATCGCTGTGCCTAAAACCGCCTCATCGGGGGTAATCGGGACTTCACAGGTTAAATTATCGCCTTCAAAAGCAAAGAAAGGATGGGGTTCTAATTCCACATCGAGAAATAGATCTCCCCGTTGTTTACTCAAGGGATCGATTAGTCCTTTACCCCGTACCCGGAGACGATTACCGGTTTTGGTTCCTGGGGGGATTTTGATATCGATCATTTCTCCGGCTAAATTAACCCGTTTTTGTACTCCTCGCAAAGCTTCCCCAAAACTCAGACGCAGTTTAGCGGTGGAGATGCCGGAAGTGACAGCTTGCGGTGGAGTACGAGCGCCGGCAAAGTCGTTAAAATTGCTAAAATCGCCAAATCCTCCCCCCGGAGTCCCGTAGGAATGGGAACCGGGGCGAGTACCGCCGGAGCGACCCATGCGACCGAGCAGTTCATTGATAAAATCATCAAAGGTGCTGTACTGGCTAAAGTCAAAACCGTCCGAACCAAAGTCAACCCCCGGATTACCACCAGGCCAATTTGATCGCCCGGACTGTTGCCAATATTGTCCAAATTGATCGTATTTTTGGCGTTTTTCGCTATCGGAGAGGACTTCGTAAGCTTCACTAATTTCTTTAAAACGTTCTTCGGCGCTTTTATCGTTAGGATTGCGATCGGGGTGATATTTGACGGCTAATTTACGAAAAGCTTTTTTAATTTCTTCAGCGCTGGCAGTTTTACCTACTCCCAGAACGGCATAATAATCTTTATAATCTGCGGCAGGCATCGATACGCTATCTCCTTAGCAATGAGGATTCAGTCGGGATATTCCTAATCTAACTTAATTTTATCGTTGTCAGGAGTCGGGAGTCGGTCGTCAGGAGTCAGGAGTCAGAGTATAGGGAAATGGGGAGATAGGGGAATAGGGAAATTTCAACTAATACCCCAAAACCCCAAAACCCTAAAATCCCAACACCCAACACCCTTTTTACCTTTAATGTAACGTCCACTTTTTGACTTTTCACTTTTTACTTTTTATCTGGGGAAATTGCCGACGACGACGATACCAAGTTCCCACACCTACTAACAGAGCAATGAGGGTAAAAGCCAGCATCAGGGGCAATATATCGCCTTTTCCTAAAGATTTTAAACCCGCACCCATCATGACAAAGGGTAAAATTCCGGGGACAGTGCCTAATAAAGTACCGATCAAATAATCGCGAAAACGGATAGAAGTTAATCCCGCAACAAAGTTAACGATACCGTAGGGAATAATCGGTAATAGACGGATAGCAAACATATAAAATAGGCCGCCTTGCTGCATTTCTGCATCGATCGCTTGCCATTTTCCCTGAAATTTTTTGGCGGTATATTCCCGGCCAATAGTACGAGTAAAAGCAAAGGCAACTATAGCGGCCACCAAAGCGGCGATCGTTGTCCAAACTGTTCCCATAACTACCCCAAAGATGGCCCCACCACTGAGGTTTAAGGGGGTAGAAGGCAGAATTAAAATTGTCCCGATCGTATAGAGAATAATATACAAAATGGGAGCCATAATTCCCATTTGTTTTAACCAGATCTGTAATTGTTGGGAGTCGATACCACCGATCAGATAAACTCCGATCGCCGTGGCGATAATACAAATTATGGTTAGGATAATAACACTACTTTTAGTTTTAGACATTTAACGGCAATTTTGGGCTAAGTGCGGGTTGTAAAACATAAGATGCAGCTGGGGTTTATATTTCCCTATTGCCAAAAATATAGCAGAAATCGGCATAGGATCGATCTCGATCTCAATATTAGCGGGCTGCCCTATCTGTCCCCAAATTACCCCCGATATCGGTGTGGGTAGTTCAGTTAATCTCCTCGCAAACCACGATCGAAAAACCATTGACTTTATAGCTATTGGCAATTACTGTCCCTTGATCCACAGACCAACAATTATAATCGGTTTCTGCCCAAGCTGCCGTGTCAATAATTCTTAGCCAACGATAATTATTCGATGACGGGGGAAGACGAAAATCCACTGGCAGATAATACATATTAATTAACACCAAAAAATCGTGATCACCGACGGCACTACCATCAATTAAAAACCAAATAGAGCGATCATGGGCAGTTAAATCGCTAACCCCATCGGTTTTTTTAAATAAATAGGTGACACTATTGCCCCCATCGAGAACCAGATCGCCGTAGCGGTGCTGTTTGAGTGCTATATGATTGTTTCTTAAGTGAGCAATATAAGCGGCAAAAATAAATAAAGGATTGCGTTCTTCTTGATTAGTTCCCGTGCCAAAATTATTGTGATAAGCTTCCCGATAACCCGTGGGCAGTAGATGGGGTGAACGAGTGGCAATCATATCATAATTATTCCAAGTGGCCACACTATCAATATTGTAGGGATTATTATTACCATTTTGAGTGCGGCCAAATTCATCGCCCCAGACAGTCATGGGAACACCGCGAGATAAAAATTGAATCGTCCAAAAGTTGCGTAATCTTTGGCGACGTAAGGCCTGATTACCGCCAGAATCCCAAGAATCGTTATTACTATTGCCGCCATCGGAAGGACCAAAAGGCCAGGGATTGAGGTTATTTTTATTGTTATAACTGACTAAATCCATCAGGGTAAAACCATCGTGGGCAACAATAAAATCGATCGATTTGTGTGGTCCGCCTTGGTCGTTAAAATTATGATAATCGCCGTTCACCTGTTCGATGAATTTAAAAGTATTACCATCTCCCTTGCAAAAACGCCGGATTGCATCGCGATAACCGCCATTCCATTCTCCCCAACCCGCAGGGAAATTACCCACTTCGTAACCCCAGATATCCCAAGCTTCGGCGATCATTTCGGCATCGTATTTATTGCCTAATTTCTCGATATTTTCTAACAAAGGATGTTTAGGAAAGAATTGTTTTTGCTTGTGCCAATCTTCTCGTTCATGACTAGAAGGAGTTCGGCCGAGGACGGGGGCCAGATCAAAACGAAAACCATCAACTCCCATGGTTTCTAACCAATAGGTGAGGGAATCAAGAACCAGATTACAGGTGACAATATGGGAAAAGTTTAATTGATTTCCGCAGCCGGTGGCCCCATCGACTAGATAATGTTCATCGGTGAGTTGATAGTATTCCACCACATCAAAACCACCAAAACTAACAAATCCGGTGACATCGTTGCTGCCCCAATTGCCCCCTTCTCCCGTGTGGTTATAGACCACATCGAGATAAACTTCCATACCTTGGTCGTGGAAAGCTTTGACCATGGCCTTAAATTCTCTGGTGGGTCCACCGGGGGAGCGATCATAAGCATAACGGCGATCGGGGGCGAAATAACCAAAGGTCATGTAACCCCAATAGTTACCACCCGGGCGATCATCGGTGTTATTATCGTTAGCGGTTTCTTGGACGGGTAAGAGTTCGATGGTAGTAAATCCTAGTGCTTTTAGGTATTTGGCCATATAGCCGGCTCCCGCATAAGTTCCTCTGTACTGGTAGGGAACGTTGGCCACTTCCTCAAAACCCGTAATTCCCTTGAGAATATCTTCTAAACGACTAGCGGAGGGGTGATTGCTTAAACCGCGCACATGGGCCTCTTGACACTCCCGTTGCCTAAAGGCGTGGGGATTCTTCATTCACGGGGAGATGCCTTGCAAAAGCAGTGCCTTTACTTGGTCTTACTCTCCCTCCAGAAGCAGTAGCGGTATGCCCTACCGCCAAAATTCGTAAACCTTCATCCCGAATATTCTTAGCGGCATTGATAGGGAGCATCTCACTTACGCGATGAGTAATTATACTTAGCCTAAAAGCCACTCTTAATCGTGTCTTGGAACGAAATAGAGGCTTTTAAAGACTGCGTACATGGAGAATTAAAACAAGAATTACCATCGAAAAGCCTATTTTTCCACTAAGTATTTATGCTCATTGCAAAGGTGAGATGCTCCCAACGTTTCAACGTTTCAACGTTTCGCTACTATGATCTCCGATTACCCAACCTAAAATTCCTTTTTTAAAGTGGTCAACGGCTGTCCACACCCAGATTTTGTTTTTTTTGAGCCAACAAAGGTTTCCAATTCATCCAGTTCCCCTACTTCAGGAATTGTTTCTGGGTCATAGGAACCCCTGGCAATAATTCTCCCACAGATTTTACCCAATTAATTACGGTCGTATGATGAACTCCCTTTAGCCTTTCTATTCCTCTAAATCCCATCCCATTAACATAGGCAGTTAGGCATTCTCGCTTCGTTTTTTCGTCATAGCCTTTCTGTTTTTCATAGTTATCAATAAATTGACGGCCACAGGTTACACAAATATGATTTTGTTTACCTTGTTTATTGATGCCATTTTTACGGATATGGGTAGATTTACATTCAGGGCATTGCATTTTGATTTCCTCCATTCATATCTCTATTATGCAACGCCCCTTTTCGTTTTGTCACCAACGCACCGATCCCCGTAACGAGCAAGATACCGGTAATCCCGCCTGGTTCGGGAACCACCACCACCTGAGTGCCTACGAACTCGCCGAACTGCCGGTGAACTGCGGCGGTGGGGTGAAGTCCATCGTAGAACAAATATTCATCCGGATTCGTGCAAACCGTCGTCAGATCCACACAGGGATCGGTGGTGTTTGTTAAGCTGAAACTACTAGGCGAATTGGTGATCGAGGCAAAATAACTAAAGGTATCGATCTCGATCAGATTGATCGTCGGATCATTGCGAAAAGTTGTCAATGAATTCCGTAAAAGGGCATTAAACTCCACGCTAACCGCCGTGGCCGCTGCGCTCGCCCCCGACACCTCCCGCGTCGCCTCTGGTGACAGCCCTAAATCTGGCAGATTGGGAACCAGGATATGAACAGCCCCTGCACTTTTCAGTCCCCCGATAATCGTAATAAGATCGCCAACTGCCCCCGTCAAGGTTGCGCTCGCCCCAGCACTATCCCCTGCGAGTTTCTGTCCGGCTGCGTCGCGAGCGTTATTACTCCCCCCCCAAACCATGTACAGGGCGCTCGATGGGGCGATTCCCCCCGTACTCGTTTGAAATAGGGCAAATTGGTTTAGTAAGCTGGGAGGAGTCGGCGGGGTGGTTCCCAGAGGCCCAGTTCTTGCGCCCCCGAATGCGAAATTCGTCCCTCCCTCTAGGTACGGAGATGCGCTAACCCCCAGACGGGCTGCCAAGGTTTCCACCCAGGTCGGCCCATTGGTCAAGCGACCGCTTTGGTACGCTAGGGAAGGCATCAAACCACCGAAGGGAACGGGTTGATAAGCTTTTACGCATTTAAGTTACATTGACAGCATTACCCTTATTTTTAAGTTTTCTACTCCATTTAATAATCAATCCCCCTTCATTTAAAAGCTGATTGACTACTTTTTCCAGTTCTTCTTTATTTTCAAATTCTCG
>NZ_JAPZSZ010000198.1:0-21032 GCF_027532095.1 Microcystis sp. LE19-195.1E | reverse complement strand
CTTGGTTCACAGCTTTCTGGTATTTGTCTTGACCATCGAATAGGTAAAGGTTCCGTGCATTTAGCTAAATAGATTTGTTTGTCTTTAAATTTAAAAGCAGATTTGGTAAATTCGGCACTTCCTCCCTGATGTTTTTTCTTAAAGTTGGGATACTTAGTAAGACCAGCAAAGAAGTTAGTAAAAGCTGTTTGTAGGTGTCTTAACCCTTGTTGTAAAGGTACACAGCTAACTTCGTTTAAAAACTCTAATTCTTCTTGTTTTTTCCAATCGGTTAGCATTGAAGAAGTTTCAGTATATCCTACTCTTTCTTGTCTTTCATACCATGCTTGTGTTCTGAGATGGAGAGCTTTGTTGTAAACTAATCTTACACAGCCCAAAGTGCGCCGCAATAGCGACTCTTGTTCGGGTGTGGGGTAAAATCGAAACGAATAGGCTTTTTCCATGTATCACATTTTAGCATATATTTCGTAAATGTGCTAATATTTAACAGTAAAGCCGTCGTTCTACGACGGGGTTTCAGACCCAAAATTTTCGATGATCAGCACAAGCCACCTCCTAATTGAGCTTTTTTATGAAAATTCTGGTCTTAAATGCGGGATCGAGCAGTCAAAAAAGTTGTTTGTACGATTTAGAGTTTCTCCCCGGCCATCCTCCGCAACCAATTTGGCAAGCGGGGATCGATTGGACGGTTAACCCTGATTACGCGGTTTTAACGGTAAAAGCTCAGGGAATTAAACAGGAAATTAATCTTTCTAGTCAGGATCGTCCGGCGGGTATCGCTCGGATGTTAGATACCTTAGTCACTGGCGAAACTAAGGTAGTAGCCAACCTCGCCGACATTAGTATAGTCGGTCATCGAGTTGTCCATGGTGGCACGGAATATTCCCAGGCTACCATCATCACTCCCCAAGTCAAAGAAACGATTAAAAAGCTGATTCCCCTGGCTCCTAGTCATAATCCCGCTCATTTAGAAGGAATTGAGGCGATCGAGCAAGTTTTGGGCGATGTTCCTCAAGTAGCAGTGTTTGACACCGCTTTTCATCGTTCTATCCCTCCTGAGTCTTCTCTTTATCCCATTCCCTACCAATGGAGTGAACTGGGAATCCGTCGCTATGGTTTTCATGGCACCAGTCATCAGTACTGCTCCCAACGAGCCGCCGAATTGTTAGGAAAACCCCTGGAATCCTTGAAAATGGTGATCTGTCATCTGGGCAATGGTGCTTCCCTATCGGCAGTCAAGGGGGGTAAAAGTATCGATACTACTATGGGATTTACTCCCCTAGAGGGATTGATGATGGGAACCCGCAGCGGTTCGATCGATCCAGGGATTCTGATTTATCTAGAGCGAGAATATCAATATAATCCCGATAGTTTAAATAGTTTACTCAATAAAGAATCCGGTTTAAAGGGAATTTCCGGTATTTCTGGGGATATGCGGGCAATTACCACGGCGATGGCCGAAGGCAACGAGAGGGCAAAATTAGCATTTGAGATGTATATTCATCGTCTGAAAGGTTTAATCGGATCGATGATCGCTTCTCTAGAGGGGTTGGATGTGTTGGTATTTACGGCAGGAATCGGCGAAAATTCAGCTTTAGTACGGGAAAAAGCCAGTCAAGGCTGGCCTTTTTTGGGTTTAGAGTTAGATTTAGCTAAAAATGCCGCTCGTCCCCGGGATGAGGATATCGCCAGCGAGACATCTAAAGTGCGAGTGATGGTAATTGCTACGGCGGAAGATTGGGCGATCGCACGAGAATGCTGGCATTTATCTCAATAGACCTTACCTTTGGCCATTCTCTTTTGGCTGTTCCGTTGCGGGAATCTCCATAATCGGATGGTTAAGAGCAATCATCAAATGGTCTCCCTCTTGGCTAATACTGCTCGGACTGCTCGCGATTTGGGAGAGGGGATCATTGCGTTCCGAGACGAAGTAGGAGCCAATAGCGATCGCCATAGCGGTGAAAATTGCGCCACCATAAACATAATATTGCCGACGACGCTGACCATCGACTTTTCTGAACACCTGTTCTGCCAATCGGTCGCTGGCCATAGTAACCGGTACGGGAATTTGCTTTAAATTAGTTTGTAATCCCAAGAGCTGCTGATAGAGTTTTTTAGCGGCAGCATCATGGTCTAACCAATGCTGAACTAGCTTCCGTTCCTCTACCGTTACTTCGTTATCAATATAGGCACTAATTAAATCGAAACGATGAGCTTCTTCGTTATCCTCATCTAAGAATAAAATATCCTCGGTTGCGGAGTTGCAATCGCTGTCATCGTGACGTAACAAAGACTTGATCCATTGAACGTCTTCGGGTTGATAATTATTCATGGTTGACCTCGACCAGAAGCGATCGGTATACAATCACTTTTTACCAGCACGGAGCTAGTTAAATTTAACGACTCCTCATTTCGACCGTTAGTGCCGAATCACCACAATTTTATTTAGCCTTCCGTAAAATAGGGCTGTAAAACAGATTGTAATTTAGCGCGAGCGCGAGCAATGCGGGATTTAACAGTTCCTAAAGAAACTCCCGTGATCTCGGCAATTTCTTCGTAGGCCATGCCTTCAATTTCTCGCAGAATAATAGTTGTCCGAAAAGCTTCTGGTAAATCAGCGATCGCCGCCTGTAATTGATCGTAGAATTCGTGGGTAGTGAGATGTTCATCGGGACTGGGGTAATCGGACTCGATATCCCAATCGATTTCGCCATCTTCCACGCGCCGGGGAGCATCGAGGGAAATGGGGTGATTAACCCGTTTGCGTTTCCGCAATTCGTCGTAAAAAAGATTAGTGGCAATGCGACTTAACCAACCGCGGAACTTGAGGGGTTCATGGAGACGGTTAATATTGCGATAGACGCGAATCCAGACCTCTTGAGCCAAATCAGCGCGATCTTGCCAATCGGGAGCCAAATGATAGAGTAATTTATCAATATGAGCTTGATAGCGCCGCAGCAGTTCCGCAAAAGCTGCTCGATCGGGCTGGCACCCTTCCTGACAGCGTGCAATTAGATCGTAGTTGGAGAGTTTGTCAGGGGACACGGGGTTTTGAGACTTGTTGGCCTCAAGTGACCAAGATGCTGGAATCGATTGACTCATGGGATTTCCTCTAAGGATATAAACTCCTCACTCAGAGCTTGAGGACGGGAGAATTCAGTAAAGGTTCCCGAAAATAAATAATTTTTTTCCCATATTTTGATTCTAACCGATCGGGGCATTCATCTGGGGGAGCAAGGGAGCAAGGGAGCAGCAAGTGGGGAGGTGGGGTAGTGGGGTAGTGGGGAGGTGGGGTAGTGGGGTAGTGGGGTAGTGGGGAGAATACATAAAAGCTGTCTCGGAGTCTCGGAGTCTCCTGAATAGCTCTGTAAGTTAGGTTTTTTCCTTAGCGAGAATAAAGACGCTGCCCTCGCTGCCGCGGCCGATGCGGAGATCTTCATCGAGATAGGTGATATCGAGCCAACCTGTTTGTTGGCGATTATTGAAAGAAAAATCGAGGGGAGGAAATTTTTTGCCACTCTCGATCGCTTCGATAAATTCTTGGGGAGAATGATAATTGAGAAGACGTTGCAGACCGAAAATCGAGCGCTCAAATTTGACCATTACCCGACGCTCGGATGTGGGTTCAAAGGTAGCGGAGACGATTACTGCCCCTTCTAGCCAAGGTACGCCGATAATTTCGGCGATATTGTAGAGTTTGGCCTTGTTCAGGTCGAGATATTGATAAATTTGCCCTAATTGAAAAAAAGGTAGGCGATCTATTCCCAGAATGTTGCGGCTGCTGGTGAATAGCAAACGCCAATTGCCCCCTAATAGTTGTTTAACTTCGAGGGGATGGGGATGGGGATTGTGATCCTCCAATTGTTCGATCGCCGCTAAAATCCGCACACGGTCGCTTTCCGTGGCCAGGAGTCCGCGATTTCTACCAGCGATCAATTCTAATAATTTCGCTTTGGCATCCATAGAATAGACCTCTTGTAAAAATCAAAAATTGTTGTTAGGGTTAGGAGTCAGTAGCCAGGAGAATTACGAATGAATAATAATCAATTAAATGGTCTATTTATAGATTTTAGGCAATTTAATCCTTATTTGTGCCGTTTTTGAACCCTCAAAAATTAATTATGCAAGAGGTTTGATCTCCCTTATTTTATCAACTACCTCAACCCGCTGGGCGATCACTCAAGGTTTTGGCTGGCCCTCAGAGGCTCACCTGCGCCGATGATTTGAGAGTTTCAACGGGGTTTTAACCTCGGTGAGCGGCATTTTCAACTGTTGACTTGATTATTTTAACACAGATTAAATGCCGCAGTTTTAAAACTTTTTCATAACCGTAATTAAGTGATCAAAATAGGTAGTAATTGCGTTTTTCTCTGAGTCGCTAAAATACTCTAAGCTGTATTGTTTTAAGGCTTCTAAGGCCGAAATCATCGCCCGATCGTTATCAACGATACTATTAGCATTATCCCGCAGTTTTCGAGCTTGTTGACTATAAACAAGTAAATCAGGCTCTAAATTGACGATAGTATCTAAATCGCTATCGCTGAGATAGCGAGTTTGATCATCCGCTTGTTGCCAAATAGCGATCGCTGATTGCTGATAGGGCCAATTAGCGAAACTGATGATTCTCGCTTTTGGGATTAATTGCTGGGCGCGCTCACTCAAAGGCATCGATCGCTCTCCGTTGGGTCAGATTAGGCAGTTAAGATCACTTCTATCATAAATGATCGAAAAATTAGCGATAACTCCAGATTTTTTGAAATCTATCCAAGAGGATCGCTTACAATAAACAAAAGCTAAGTCATTATAATTTGATCATCATGTCAGTTTTAATAGCGATCGGTGTACTTGCCCTATTAATTGTCGTTCACGAATTGGGTCATTTTGCCGCTGCTCGTTGGCAATCTATCCATGTTAATCGCTTTTCCATCGGTTTTGGTCCAGCTTTAGCTAAATATCAAGGTAAAGAAACGGAATACGCCCTCCGCGCCATTCCTTTAGGGGGTTACGTTGGTTTTCCCGATGACGATCCCGATAGTCAAATTCCCAATAACGATCCTGATTTATTACGCAATCGTCCTGTTTTCGATCGAGCTATCGTCATTAGTGCGGGAGTAATTGCTAATTTAATTTTTGCCTATTTTTTGCTTGTTACCCAAGTCGCTACGGTGGGTTTTCCCCAAATTAACTATCAAGAAGGGGTAATTATTCCAGAGGTTTTTACGGCTGAAAATTCCGTCGCTAAACAAGCGGGAATGCAAGCGGGGGATATTGTTCTCGCTATCAATGATCAGCCCCTTGGTGCTTCTCAAAATGCCATTATTGACTTCCGTGACATTATTCAATCTTCCCCCGATCAACCCCTAAAATTAACCATCAAACGCCCGACAGAAACGATCAATTTAATCGTTACTCCTGAATTGGGAAGTGATGGTCAGGGTAAAATTGGGGTTAGATTGGCTCCTAACGGTGAAGAAACTCGCCTGAAAGCCGATAATTTTGGGCAAGCTTTTAGCTTGGGTGCGGGTGAATTTCAACGATTAACCCTATTAACCGTTCAAGGTTTTGGGCAGTTAGTTAGTAACTTCAAAGAGAGTGTTCAACAGGTAGCAGGACCAGTTAAAATTGTCGAATATGGAGCGGCAATCGCTCGTAATGATGCGGGTAATCTTTTTCAATTTGCCGCCCTAATTAGTATTAACTTAGCGGTAATTAATATTCTGCCTTTACCTGCTCTTGATGGCGGTCAATTAGTATTTTTATTAATCGAGGCTTTGGTAGGTAAACCTCTCCCGACTAAACTGCAAGATAACATCATGCAAACAGGTCTAGTTTTACTCTTAGGATTAGGAGTTTTCTTAATCGTGCGCGACACGGCTAACCTAGCAGTTTTTCAGGATTTATTCCAGTGATAGCCTCTCGAAAAAAAACTGAAGTTCAACTGCGCGCCCTAGAAATTTTAAGCAACTTAAAGCGATTATATCCAGAGGCAACCTGTAGCTTAAATTATCAAACTCCCGTGCAGTTATTGGTGGCAGTGATTCTCTCGGCACAATGCACTGATGAGCGGGTAAATAAGGTGACTCCTGCTTTATTCGCTCGTTTTCCCGATGCTAAATCCTTAGCTTTTGCCGAGCGAGAGGAGTTAGAAACTCTCATTCGTTCCACGGGATTCTATCGCAATAAAGCTAAAAATATTCAGGGTGCTTGTCAAAAAATCCTCAAGGATTTTCAGGGGGAAGTACCCAAGACAATGGAGGAATTATTAACTTTATCCGGGGTAGCTAGAAAAACGGCTAATGTGGTACTCGCTCACGCTTACGGGATTATTGAGGGGGTGACAGTAGATACCCACGTTAAGCGCTTAAGTAATCGTTTGGGTTTAACTACTAATAACGATCCGGTGAAAATTGAACGGGATTTAATGGCTTTACTACCTCAACCGGATTGGGAAACTTTTTCTATTAGTATTATTTACCACGGCCGGGCGGTTTGTAAAGCAAGAAATCCCGCTTGTTTTTCCTGTCAATTAGCCTCTCTTTGTCCCACAGTAAAAGTAAGCTAATTAGGACTTACTGAAAAAGGTTTTTCTGGTGGCAGGGTGTGGGGTAGGGTCGTTTCATTCTCTCAAATGTCATTCTCTCAAATCTTTATCTGGTAATGTTTTTAGTCGATTTCTCGGAATAAATATCTGAAAATTTTTCAAAACGTCGTGCTTTGTAGCTTGATTCATGAATCAAGCTACTATGAGTTTATTCATGAATCAAGCTACTATGATCAGCCCTAGGGTTTGGGGTGCTTTTTTCGGTGATCAGTAAACAGTAAACTGATAACTCACACCTGATAACTGGTAACTCACACCTGATAACTGGTAACTGAATCACTGATAACTGATAACTGATAACTGATAACTGATCTGGGGGCTATAATGGGAAAAAATAGCTCATCCATCAATCTTATGAGTCAAGGATCTCGGCAAGAAATAAAAACCCAAGCAATAATCCTCGCTACTTTTGTGGCGATTTTTTGGCTGTTAGAGATTTTAGATCAATTTGTTTTTCGGGGCAGTTTAGACATTTTCGGGATTATTCCGCATCAAGTCATCGGATTGCGGGGTATTCTTTTCGCACCTTTCCTACACGGTGACTTTCCCCATCTTATCGCTAATACGGTTCCTTTCCTGATTCTCGGTTGGTTGGTGATGTTACAGGAAACCAGTGACTTTTTTATTGTGACTGGGTTGACTATGCTGGTGGGGGGGTTAGGAGTCTGGTTATTTGCTGCTCCCGGATCCATTCATATCGGGGCAAGTATCTTGATTTTTGGCTATTTAGGTTTTTTATTACTGCGGGGCTATTTCCAAAGAAATATTCCTTCTATACTCTTGTCAATTCTAGTCTTTTTACTCTACGGTGGCACAATTTGGGGCGTTTTGCCTTCCCGTCCGGGGATTTCTTGGCAAGGACATTTATTTGGTTTCCTAGGCGGGGTTTTAGCCGCCAAATTAATCGCCACCGAAAAGAAACATTATCCCTAAATGGGGGAACCTTCTATCTCGCTACATACTTCATAAAAATCGGTGACAGGCGGTTTCGCAAACAGAGGAGCCATGGATTTCAGCAATAATTCGTGGGCTTCGCTTTTATTTGCCTCCATATCATCGATTTTATCCCAGATGATCACGGCAATTCCTTCGTCGGTTCCGGGTTTTTGCAGCAGAAAAGCCCCCTGGAATCCCGTAGAATAGGTGGAAACGGCCTTTTCGTAGAGTTTTTGGGCCTCGGAAAAACACCCCGGTTTGAATTCACCAATAGCCACATAGGCGTATTTATGTTTGAGAAAATCGAGAAATTCTGGCATGGCAATGAGGGGAAATGGAATAAATCTTTCTTTCTACTCTCATTAAAACTTAGATCGATCGCCCCCTCCGCCCCATCGACATATTTTTTTAACTAAGCTTCCCCAATTGTCTCTTTTTTTGTTAGCTTATATGTAGTCGTTATGAGTTTGTATAAGTTCTATGATCAAAATCGTTGGTATTAATGGCAGTTTACGCCCCGGATCCTATAGTGCGATGGCGTTAGAAGTTGCTATCAGTCGAGTACAGGGGTTAGGAGTAGAAACGGAGATAATTGACCTGAGAAAACTCTCTTTACCCTTCTGTAACGGGGGAGATGACTATTCTGACTATCCCGATGTGGCCAAAATGCAGCAAACGGTTAAATCGGCAGCGGGATTAATTTTGGCGACACCGGAGTATCATGGCAGTGTCAGTGGTGTGATGAAGAATGCCCTAGATTTAATGAGTTTTGAGGAGTTATCGGGAAAGGTTGCCGGATTAATCAGTGTTTTAGGCGGCCAATCCAATAGTAACGCCCTAAATGATTTAAGAATCATTCTCCGTTGGGTTCACGCTTGGGTAATTCCGGAACAAATTGGTTTAGGACAAGCGTGGAAAGTCTTCAACGAAGAAGGAGAAATCCTTGACGAGAAGCTTTCCCAACGTTTTGACGCTTTTGCGCGAAGTTTAGTCGATAATACCCGTAAACTCAACGAGATCTAGTGATATCGATGGTGATTTTACCGGTGAAATGGGGAATTGGGGCGGCAGGTTTCGATAATTGTACTCTTACCTGTCGCACTCGATCGAGTTGTAGGATATCCTCAGCGATAACCGTGGCCAATTTTTCCACTAGGGCAAATTTGCTGGTTTCAATCTGGTGTTTGACAATTTCGATCGCCTGTCGATAATCTAGAGTATCTTCAATCGCGTCACTTTTGCCAGCAATGCTGATATCAACTTCTAGGGATAAATCTACCTCAAACCATTGACCTAAAACCTGTTCTTCGGCCAGATATCCTGTGTAACCGTAGGCACGAATTCCCCTAACGTGAATAGTATCCATAGATAGTTAAATTAAAAAACTGGCGGCTTTTCCCACAAAGATGAAGTGTAACCTAATTTGGTATCGACGACCCAATCCCCAAAAGGAAAACTTCCTATCTTGTCACCATTAAGATAACTGCTAAGTAAGTGGTTCTAATTAAATAGAAGATAGATTTTGCCTTCGATACCCCCTTAATCCCCCCTTGATAAGGGGGGTGTCTGACAATTTTTAACACCTACCTACTTATAAGTTATCGTTTACACGGCTCTCACCTGTTCGGCGTAATCTTTGGGACGTAGTTGACGGAAACCTTGAAAAGCCAATTGTCTCAAGTTTAGAGGTAAATAGGAAAGCAGTAAACCCAGTCTGGCCCGTCGGGATTTTCCTGACAATTTCGAGGCTTTTTCTATTAAAACTCGCCCGGCTTCGGTTTCTCCCTTTTCAATTAATTTTATCCCCAAACATTCCTGTAAAAAAGCCGTCCTTTTCACTCTTTCTTCTTCTAATTTTACATCATTAAAGTGATAACCTTCTGTACAAAACAAGTTTGCTTGCAAAAAGTGAACCGCTTGTTTTAAGCTAGTTTGCCCCCCATGGAAACGATATTCCATTAATAATTCTGGCAGAAAATAAGCTTGTTTTCCCGCTAAAGCTAAACGCACTAATAAATCAAAATCTTCACAACCATCCGCCTGAGGGCGCATATAATCCACATCGGCTAAAGATTGATAACGAAAAAGAGTCGAACCCACCTGTAAACTTTTACAGGAAAAAGTTTGTCTTTCTAAATCAGGAATAATCCCTTGTTGTAATCTATCTTTGCCCCATTTCGCTGAATTTTTTTTTGTTGCTGATGCAACTCTTTGTCCAAATCTATCAATAATCCAGTGATCTGTACAGACAAAATCAACGTTTTTTTCTTGATCTAAAATAGGGACAGTTTTCGCTAAAAATTCAGGAGTTAGTCCATCGTCATCATCGAATTTAATAAAATATTCTCCCCGAGCAGCCGTAAAACCCGATCGCATATTTAAACTTCTGCCAATATTTTGAGGATGACGCAGATAAATTATTCTCGAATCCTGAAATGCTGCCACCACTTCTGGGGTACGATCAGAAGAACCATCATCACAGACAATTAACTCAAAATCTTCATAGGTCTGCCGCAACACAGTATTAATCGAATAGCTGAGATAATCGGCGCGGTTATAGGTGGGAATACAAACACTTACTTTTGGCATAATATTTCAGTTATCAGTTATCAGTTATCAGTTATCAGTTATCAGTTATCAGCTTGTTACTTGAGAAAGGCAATTAGGCTCTTCGTTACTTGGTATGGTTCGAGCGGGTGGCATAAATAGACTACATCCTTATTTGGCCAGAGACTTAATTGATTAGTTCGTTCTAGATGGAAAACAATTGACAAAAATAGCCAAATGTCTTTCTCTATAATGGTTTCATCTCTTATAACCCCGTCTATTGCATAACACAAACCGAAGAACCGGCAATTAATTGGCCATTTTTCTAGTTATCATCACTATTGTCTAGCTGACGGCTGACGGCTGACGGCTGACGGCTTTAAAAGTATTTTTACATTTTTCCAAAGGAATGTTAAGTTTTAGGGTATTGAATGAGTAACCTTGATAGCCATGGCTCCTAAAATAGCAGGGATTATCTGTACCCACAACCGCGATCACTACCTAGCAGGAGCGATCGATAGTCTTTTGGCGCAAACTTGCGCAGATTGTGAGATTTTAGTGGTTGATAACGCATCTACCGATAAAACCCGTCAAGTGGCCCAGTCGCGTCTGGGAGATGGGCGACTAAAATACGTTTACGAACCTATTTTAGGGCTATCTACCGCCAGAAATCGCGGGGCGAAGGAAACTAGAGCGCCGATTTTAGCCTATTTGGATGACGATGCGATCGCAAGTCCTCAATGGTTGCAAATTCTGTTAAATGCCTACGAAAATAACCAAAAACTGGCAGTAGCAGGGGGAAAAGTCACCTTAATTTGGCCGCAAGGCTACAGTCAACCCAATTGGTTATCCGATGAGTTAGCAGGGGGTTTAGGGGCTTTCGATTTGGGCGACAATGTGGTATATATCAGCCAAGCGGATTTAACTCCGCGAGGGGTTAATTACTCAATCCGGCGAGATTTCTTGGAGAAGATTGGCGGTTTTGACCCTAATTTGGGAAGAATTGGTAAAAAACTTCTTTCTAACGAGGAATTATACACTACAGAACTAGCACTCGCCCAGGGATGGCAAGTAGGCTATTTTCCCGCAGCATTGGTGGAACACAATGTTGCCCCGGAAAGAATCAATCGTCAATGGTTTATGCGTCGTAGTTGGTGGCAAGGCATCAGCGAACACTACCGGGAAGAAGTGGCAGGAAGGACGGGATTGGCTCAATTTAGGCGAGGAGGTGAGCGTTTGGTGAGAGGATTGGTTAAATATGTCAAATTTATCAATGATCCCGCTAAAAGCTTTGATAATCTTCTCTATGCCTACGGACAAATCGGTTATTTAAGCGAGGCCGCCAAGGCGATGTTAAACCCTCAAAAGTAAATTATTGTAAATAAATGAGTAAAAAAGCGTTAATTTGTGGTATATCGGGGCAGGATGGAGCCTACCTAGCCGAATTACTGTTAAAAGCCGGCTATACAGTTTGTGGCACCTCCCGGGATGCCCAAATGTCCTCTTTTAGTAACCTGAAACGTTTGGGAATCAAGGAACAGGTAAAACTAGAATCAATGGCACTGAATGACTTTCGCAGTGTCCTACAGGTGTTAATTAAAATTCAGCCCGATGAGGTCTATAATTTGGCTGGACAAAGTTCTGTGGGTTTATCCTTCGAGCAGCCAGTGGAAACCTTAGAAAGTATTGCCACGGGAACCTTAAATCTCTTAGAAGCAATTCGATTTACCAGAGCAAAAATTAAATTATATAATGCAGGATCGAGTGAATGTTTCGGGGATATCGGCGATAATTCTGCCGACGAAAATACCCCTTTTCGTCCTCGCAGTCCCTACGCTGTGGCCAAATCGGCGGCTTTTTGGGAAGTGGCTAATTATCGAGAAGCCTACGGAATTTTTGCCTGTTCAGGCATACTTTTCAATCATGAATCTCCCCTGCGTCCCGAGCGCTTTGTTACCCAAAAAATTATTGCTGCCGTGGCTAGAATTGCCCAAGGAAGTCCCGAGACTTTACACTTAGGAAATATGGATATTCAAAGGGATTGGGGTTGGGCACCGGAGTACGTTGAAGCGATGTATTTAATGCTGCAACAGGAGCAACCCGATGATTACGTCATTGCCACGGGAGAAAGTTCAAAACTGGAGGATTTTGTGGCCACAGCTTTTGCTACTGTGGGATTAAATTGGCAAGATCATGTAATTTCCGATCGAAGTTTATTAAGACCAACAGATTTAGCCATTAGTCGCGGCAATCCCAACAAAGCTAAGGAAAAATTAGGTTGGCAAGCACAATACAAAATGACTGATATTGTCCGCATGATGGTAGAAAATCGTTTAGAGGAATAGCTATGAATATCTTAATGATTAGTTCCGCCTTCCCCTATCCACCAACCAGAGGGGGAACTCAGGGCAGAACTTTTAATTTACTCAAGTATCTCAGCAAAAATCATGATATTACTCTCATCGTTCAGCGTACTGCTGATGTCAGCGATGAGGAGGTAGAAAAGTTAGGTAACTTTGTTAGTGAATTGGTAGTTTTTCCCCGTCCTCGAGATGCCAAAACTGGAATAATTGCTAAACTGCAAAGATTAGCTCAATTCCTGCAAACGGGAACCCCTCCCAATGTACTTTTTGGCTATTCTCAAGAGATGCAGAACTGGATAGATAGGGCAGTTAATAGTCAAAAATTCTCAGTAATTACCAGTGAACATAGTGTTAATGAAATTTATATTCGTCCCCAATGGCAACAGCAAATTAGGACAGTAATTGATGTGCATAGTTCCCTCTATCAAACCTGCAAAAGTCAATTAGAAATTGGGGTTTCTAGTCAAGAATTACGGGATCGTCTCTACCTTCCTCTCATGGGTCGCTACGAACAAAAAACTGTGCAGAAATTCTCAAAAATTGTCGTCACTACCGATGATGATCAAAAACAAATGGAAGAATTTGCCCCCAATGGAGAGATTTATTTAATTCCTAATGCAGTAGATTTAGATTTGTTTCCCTATCGTTCCCAGGATCCTGCTGGACATAATTTAGTTTTTATCGGTGGGTTAGATTATTGGGTTAATATCGATGCGGCCTGTTTTTTAGCTAGGGAAATTTTACCTCGTATTCAAATTACTTACCCCGAGACTACTTTAACTCTAGTCGGTGCTAATCCATCCCTAGAAGTGCAAGAATTAACTAAGTTAAAAGGAGTGATTGTGACGGGACGAGTACCATCAATGACCACCTATCTTCATCAGGCAACTGTGGCAGTTATTCCCCTAAGAACGGGTTTTGGAATGAAGTTTAAAACCCTAGAATCTATGGCCGCAGGGGTGCCGGTGGTGGCCAGCGATCGAGGTTTAGAAGGGTTAACAGTGGAAGGAAATCATGTTCCTTTAGCAGCCTTAAGGGCTAATAGTATTGAGGAATATTGTACGGCGATTAGTAGTCTTTTTGAATCGGCAGAGTTACGAGAAAAATTATCTAGAAATGCTCGCAAGTTAATCGAAGATAATTATACTTGGCAGCAAGCAGCCACTAAGTACGAACAAGTTTTGACTGCTGATATTTGTTAGACAATTTCTCTAGTTTTTTGTCAATTAATATGCTATCAAATCAAATACCAGTGAAAATATCTGTTGTTGTTCCTCTGTATAACGAAGAAGAAAATATCGATGCTCTCTTTGGGCGACTTTTAGCTGTTTTAGAGACACTAAATACCAGTTATGAGGTCGTTTGCGTCAATGATGGTAGTCGTGACAATACTCTCAAAAATCTCCTGGAATATCATCAACGTTACCCACAAATTAAAGTGGTTAATTTATCCCGTAATTTTGGCAAAGATATTGCCATGTCAGCAGGAATTGATTACAGTCAAGGAATGGCAGTTATTCCTATTGATGCTGATTTACAAGATCCGCCAGAATTAATTGCCGAAATGATCGAAAAATGGCACGAGGGTTATGATGTGGTTTATGCGTCCCGTCGGGTTAGAATTGGCGAAAGTTGGTTGAAACGTTTAACCGCTGGGGGGTTCTATCAAGTCATTAATAAATTAAGTCGGGTTCCTATTCCCCCTAATACGGGAGATTTTCGTTTGATTGATCGCCGAGTGGTAGAATCAATTAAAAAGATGCCCGAACGTCAAAGATTTATGAAAGGAATATTTGCTTGGGTGGGATATAAACAGACATCAATTTTATTCGATCGAGAACCCCGGTATCAAGGACAAACTAAATGGAATTACTGGAAATTATGGAATTTTGCCATCGATGGTATTACCTCTTTTAGTTTTTTACCTCTGAAAGTCTGGACCTATGTAGGATTTATCATTGCACTTGTTAGTCTTGTTTATGCTAGTTTTTTAATTCTTAGGACTATTATTTTAGGAATCGATGTACCCGGGTACGCTTCTCTGATGGTTGCTATCTTATTTTTAGGAGGGATTCAATTACTGACTCTTGGTATTATTGGCGAATATATTGGCAGGGTTTATGAAGAAGTAAAGGGCCGGCCACTTTATCTTGTTCGAGATTGTTATGGTTTTGAAAATCGGGAACAAGTTACTGATAAAATAACTCAAAATTAAAATACTGACAAGAGGAGAATTAAGTCTATGAATACCGAAGTTTTTGAGCAATTTTTTGTCTATTGTGTCGGTAGTTGGCAAACGGAAAGAACCTATCATTATCTAGCTGCTCAAGAAGTGGAACGTTCCCGTACTGAATTCCTCATTCAACCCCTGACTAGGGAGATTAAACAGAAAGTTCTGACAGATAATAACTATCCTGATATTGCGGATTTAGAAAGTATCCCCGGGTTTAATTTAGGTTTCTATACCATCTCGGAAAAAGGGGAAGAAGTGCGACAAAATCTTAATCTTTTATTTGTGGTTAAAGCAGAAAATAACGGTTATTTAGAAGGGGATTATATTCGTGATCGCGCCTACGAAGAAGCAAGACCAATTATCTCCGCTTTTCGCTTTGATTCCACTACCAGAGAGTTATTAATGACCACCAATTATACTCGCAGTGTTTCCGTGGATTCAATTACTTTAATCAATCCAGACCTGCGAATTCGCAAAATTATTAACTATCAACGTCCCCAGGAGGGGGACCCCTTGGAAAAAGTTCTCTTGGTCGGTTTTGGAGTTGAGTGTAAAGTCAGTTAAAAAAATATTTCTTTCCCCCCCCTTGATTCTCCAGTCAGGGGGAGATTTTATAATAGGGTAACGATAGGATTAAGGAGCAAAAATAATGCTCAGAATCGGTCAACTTTCCCTAGAAAGTGGTGTTTCGATTAAAACGATTCGTTATTATGAGGAATTAGGACTAATTCAGTCCCCTGAGAGGACAGAGGGACAATTTCGCCTATTTACTCCCGATACTGTCCATCGCTTGCTGTTTGTCAAAAGATTACAATCTTTGGGTTTAAGTCTGCAAGAGATCCGCGAATGTTTAGTAATTCATGACCATGGTGAGTTACCCTGTGGAGATATTCAAGAAAAATTAATTAAACATATTGCTGAGATCGATCAACAAGTGGAACAATTGCTTTTATTGCGTCAACAATTAACCGAAACCCTGCAAGAATGGACGGATACACCTGTAAAAGACGATCAATTTATTTGCCCTAATCTCAAGGTTTAACTATCATGAAAAAGTTGATTTTATTGGTAACTGTAGCACTGATTTCTACTCCTGTAATTGCTCAACATTTACATCTTGATTCACCTCAAACTCAGACTTTACAAGCAATTCCTGACGATATACCAGCTTGGATGTATAACAAGCAACGTAATCATATTTATCCCCAAAGAGGGGTTTATAACAATGCAATTTATAATGTCAGAGATTTAGCTTTAGATTTGAATGCGATCGCTGTTGGTCATGCCTTTGCTTACGAAGATATCGTAACGGGAAAAGCGAAATATTTAGAAACTAAGACATACCAAAAAATTAATTGGGTTTTAAAAAATCCGCCTAAATTTATGCCCGACGAGGGTAATATTTCCCCAACTTTTGGCAGAAAATACGGTGTTTTAGAACAGGTTTTCGAGTGGGCGCATATTTTCCATGCTCAAACCGTTGATGTTTTAGCCAGCAGCAAATTAACCAACAAGGAAAAAGAGGCGGAAATTGAAAAATTATATCAATTTTACTTGACAAAAGTTCCCTATGCGATTACGGGATTACCGATGAATATGGGTTATCTGGATTCCCAGCCTTATTCTAAAGCCTTTCGCCAGAAATATCCGAAAGTTAATGGCTTATTTTGGGGCTACCATTGGTTACAAGGAACAATGTATGACTTGCTCTATGAGAAGACGCTAGAAGAACAAAAACAAGCTTATAAACAGGTAGGAAAACAATACCATAGTCAGGAATTGTATCGCACCGATCGAGCTTTTATGCCGATGTTTGCCGAACTTAGTCCCAAGTTTGCCCGACGTTTTCCCGCAATATCTAACACCTTCGATAACCTGCATATGTTACACGATATGGTTAATGATATTCTGGCATCAGATTGGCTAACTCCCCAACAAAAAGACGAACAAATTACCCGCGCTATTTGGTTAGTAATGGCCGCTAATCATCAAGGAATGGCAGCAGGAAAAAATTATGGTGGTGAAGGACTACATGATCATCGTTTTGAGTCAGGAATTCCGGGGATGGGATTAATGCCAGCAGATATTTCTCACGAAGGTCATAATCACGACAATCCTCATAATTCTGAGAAAAAACCTGATAATTCTCAGGGAGATGAGGGGGGAGATCACCAACACCATAATCACGAAAATTACTCTCCAGAAAACCCTCCTAATACAGAGAAAAAACCTGACGACAGCAATGATCAAGAGGAACTGAAAAAATGAGAAGATTTTTATTAATTGCTGTGGGTTTAGTTGCCAGTTTTACTAATCCAGTTTTTGCCAACGATCATAACAATCTTGATTCCGGTCGTCCCCTTTCTTTTGATGATGCTGAAAGTCTTGGTTTTGGGGAAAAATCGATAGAATTTGGAGGAAGTCTAGTCTTTCCTGAAAATAGTAATCTTGGGGGTGATTTTGATATTGAATACCTCAACGGTATTATTCGCAATGGTCATATTATTATCGGCATCGATCCGCAGGTGGGAGGTCGAGTTAATAGTGATGATACGGATTTTGATGTGGGAAATTTATCTGTAGGTTTTTTCTATAATTTCAATCGTGAATACGATAATGTTCCCGCTTTTGCTATTCGTACCGATTTAGGATTACCGACGGGAAATAATGCTAGGGGATTAGATTTTCGTCTGCGGGGAATTGCCAGTAAAACTGTTGGTCAATTCCATCGCCTGCATCTTAATCTCGATTTAAACATAAAAACTGACCCCGATAACGGCGATCGATCTTTTTTACCCGCTGCCATTCTCGGTTATTCGCGACCGATTGGTTATCCGAAACGTTTTGATCGCACTTTTTTAGCAGAATTGGGCGTAATTACCGGCGATAATAGTAATGGTGGCGTTTTAATTCGCACTGGTATGGGAATTCGTCAGCAAATTAATCGCCAAGGTGTGATCGATTGGGGTATCGAGGGAGATATTGCCACTAATGGCCATGCTCAAAGTCAATTAAAGTTAAAAATCGGTTATTCTTTCGGATTTTAGGATTTTTCCCTAGCCTGCTATTAAAAGCTAAAATAGATGAAGTATAACTGAAATTTTGGTTTGACTGGGAGTATGAGGGGGTTTGGAAGTCCACATCTTCTCATCCCTGAAAACAACAGGGATATCTTACCAGTTGTCCGCAGGTAGCGACTCCCTATCCTCAGTTTCGTACCTCATCATTAAGATAACTGCTATAGGAGAAAGGCTGTAAATCTGTTCTCATCCCCTTTTAAGCCGCAAAAAAGCTCTTTAACCGTTGTCGCAGCCAAGAGACGGGATTTTTCAGGTCTTCCGAGTCTAAAAGCCCCATTTCTCGCAATTTCTGCTGACATTCGCCCAATTCCTCCTGACGTTGGGCGATTGCCTGAGTGAATTCCTCCGCTAGAGCCGGATAAGTAGTGATAAGATGCTGAAACCCCTGACGATCGAGCAAAAATAACAAGGTTTCCCCCACTGCTTGCATAGTGGTGGGATAGGGAACCTCTAACATTAACGGTAATTCCCCAAAATATTGACCTTTATTAAAAGTAAAAATCTTACGACTGATTTTATCGTTTTCATAAAAAGCATCCATTTGTCCCTGCAAAACAATACAGAAATAATTAGTTCTTTCTCCCTGTCTAATTAAAATATCCCCGTCATGCAGATGTTTACGACAACCCATTTCAATTAATACACGCAATTGCAGATCGTTAAAATGTTTAAAGTAACTCACCTCCAATAACATTTCTTTTAACGATAGCGGTTTTGAAGGTTTAACTATCTCCTGATCCTGTTCCTTAACTGCCTCAAAACTGTCGGTATTATGCAACCATAACTCTCGCTGGGGAAAAGGAATCGTTATGCCCCGATGACGCAGATTATGCTCGATAATGAAGTGTAGGGAACTTCTCATAAAAACGGCCCGTTCGACTTTTTCCACCCATACCCACAACTCAAAATTTAAAGCACTATCACCAAAACCGTTAAAAATCACCTTGGGAAGCGGATTAAAGGCAATTTCTACCGACATATAGGCTGATTGCAGCAGAATTTCCGTCACTATCAAAGGGTCTGTACCGTAGGCAACTCCCACCGGCACAATGACTCGAATGCGCGAGTCGGGATAATGCCAATTCTGGACGCGATTGCTAGTTAAGATTGTGTTAGGAACGATTAACTCTGCACCATCAACAGTGCGAATGGTGGTGGAACGAATCGATATTTCCCGGATATAACCCTTTGTTTGCTCAAATTCGATAAAATCGCCCACTTTTAACTTGCGTTCCACCAACAAAGTTAAACCACTGGTGAGATTTTTGGTTAACTCCTGCAAACCGAAACCGATACCCACCCCCAAACCACCGGCTAAAACAGCGATCGAAGCGAGATTGAATCCAGTCAATTGTAGGGCGATAATATAACCAAAAGCCCCAAAAGCGAAACTAGCCAGAGTTGCGATCGCTTCTCGATTACCTTCATCAAAACCGATACTTTTCAGCAGACGATTTTTTAGTAAACTTTTAAAAGCGATCGTCAGACAGGTGACAAGAACAAACAGTACAAGAATACCAATAGTCCAACCAAGAGTGATCGACACTCCCCCAGCGCGCCAAAGGGGAGTGTTAAAAAAGGGCGTTAACCAAGCTGAGGGAGAGAAAGTCATCGCTAAAGTTTAGATTTGATAGGGATTACCCAAGCGATCCACAAAAACATTGTAATCTAAGGGTAAACGCCCCGGATTAAGCCGTGGTTCCGCCGCGTAACCGATGGGAACGACAACAGCGATCGCCAGATGGGGATGATCGGCAGCACCAATGACAGCTTTTACCTTGTCCTCGATCCAACCGTTGAGAAAACAACTAGATAAACCGAGACTTTCGGCAGCTAAAACCAGATGAGTGGCGGCGATCATGGCATCTTTAATCGCGTATTCCCGGGTTTTTTCGCCCAAATCCTTTTGAAATCCCGGGATTGCCTGTTGAAAATATTTTACCGTGCCTTCGCCCCAGGCACCTATACTGAGAGCCTGTTCATAGATGGGAGTTAGATCTCCCCCTCCTGCGGCAGCATCGGCAGCGAAAACAAAAGTAACCGGCGCTTGGATAATTTGCTTTTGTCCCCAAGCGGCCTCGGCTAAAGCGGCCTTTTGTGCCTCATCTTGTACTAAAATAATTCGCCAATCTTGGATGTTGAAACTACTAGGTGCGGCAACGGTTAATTCTACCAGGGTTTTCAGCAGTTCTGGGGCGATCGGATCGGTGGTAAAATTTTTAATAGAACGACGTTGATTAATCGCCGTGGGAACATCGAGAGGCAAGGTCATAAAGTCAGTTGATCGAGTTACCGAAATTTTGGGTTAAAGCCCCGTCCTTTTAGGACGGCTTTTTAAACTATATCTTGTTAACTTAACTTTTATTGTGCTATACTGATTTTGTCTAAGTACCCCGTGGGTAAAATGTTTGTCTTAGAGTTTAAAGTTAAAGCTAAAACTCAACAGTATCAAGCCATAGACGATGCTATTCGTACTGCTCAATTCATCCGTAACAAATGTGTAAGGTTATGGATGGATACAAAAGGTACGGGTAAGAACGATTTATACCGATATTCTAAAGAATTAGCTCAGGACTTTAAATTTGCCGATGAACTTAATTCAACTGCTAGACAGGCAAGTGCTGAACGTGCTTGGAGTTCAATTAGTCGTTTTTACGACAACTGTAAACGTAAAGTATCAGGCAAAAAGGGGTATCCTCAATTTAAAAAATCTCGCTCTGTTGAATACAAACAATCAGGATGGAAGCTTCTTAGCCCTAAAACTGTTAAGTTCACTGACAAGAAAAACATTGGTGTTCTTAAGTTGGTAGGAACTTGGGATTTAGGGTACTTTCAAGAATCCGATATTAAACGGGTTAGGTTGATTCGGAGAGCGGACGGTTATTATTGTCAATTTGTCCTTTCTTGTGACGTTAAAGAAGATGTTAAACCATCAGGTAAGTGTATTGGCTTAGATGTAGGTTTGGCTTCTTTCTATACAGATCACAATGGCGACAAGGTTGATAATCCTCAATTCTTGAGAAAGTCTGAGAAACGATTAAAACGACTTCAAAGGCGATTATCTAAAAAGAAAAAGGGAAGTAAAAATCGTCAAAAAGCTAGACAAAGATTAGCTAAAGCTCACCTTAAAGTAAGTAGGGTTTGCTGAATAATGGTAAAAACCTTACAGGAAAGGGCTTTTAGCTTGATTGAGAGCTTCCCAAATGCACTTAAATCTGCTAGAATCTCTTAAAACCCTTGCATCACCCTTGCATCACCCTTGCATCTTCTCT
>NZ_JAPZSZ010000255.1:0-3078 GCF_027532095.1 Microcystis sp. LE19-195.1E | reverse complement strand
CGGGGATCGGGGGAAAATTCAGGTACTTTTTCCCTGAAAATTAGGTAGTTGACCACCTCAAAACTGGTAAAACCCCACACCCCACACCCCACACCCCACACCCTGCCCCCAGGAAAAGCTTTTTCAGCAAACCCTAATTACTTAGCACACAGAGTTAATTTTGTCAAGCAAAATTCTCACCGCATCGATGATCACATCCGGTTGATCCATCCAGACAAAATGACTACTTTTATCCGCTTGTATTTGCAGAAAATCTCCGGATAACTTGCCTAATTCCAGGTGCATCTCCTCCCGGAGTCGGTTGGCACTTTTGAGGGGAATAAAGCGAGTCCAAAGGGAGGGTTTAAAAAAAGAATTAGCTTTAATACTAACTATCGGTAAATTACCGAAATTGTTAGCCTCACTCACCTGACGAGCGCTTTGGTCGAGATTAAACATTTCTCTACTCATCGTCATCCAGTGTTTAGCGCGACAGAAAGATCGCTTAACTCGATGACGAGAATCCGGGGAAAAGCGACGTAGTTCTGGTTTTAATAATTCAAAAACTCCCAGAACTCTCAGAATTCGGATAATGCCTAAAATTGAGCCGATAATCGACATCCAAAATCCAGAGATAAAAAATAATTTTAATGCCTTTAATGCTGGCGACATTTTCAGCATTCCCTGCTCGTGTAAACCATCGGTGAGTACCAAACCTACTACTTTTTCTGGGAACAGATGAGCATACAGTCGAACATTATAACTGCCAAAAGAATCACCAACTAAAATATAAGGTGGTTCTATTTTTGCCTGGGTTAGTAATTGATCTAATTCCTGAACAATTTGGTAGCTGGTTCGGGGATAGGGACTAGAATCGCTCCAACCATAACCCGCTCGATCATAAATACAAACCCTAGCCAATTGTGACAATTCTTCTATCAAAAAATATCCCTCAATTCCCCCTAAACTATGGTCAATAATAATAGTGGGACTAGCCGATCCCGCTAGACAAAAATGTAGGCGATATTTACCTAGATTAATCAAATTACCCGGCGGTGCTTTTTGTTCTTCTAACCAAACAGATAACGTCTGATAAACTGTTGTCGCTACTAGGAGAATTACTCGAATTGATAAAGACATAACTAGACCTCTTGTAAAAATCAAAAATCTTCCTTTAGGTGAGGATTCAGGAGCCGGTCGTCAGGAGAATTAAGAATGAGCATTAATCAATTAAATGCTCTATTTAGGAATTTTATGCAATTTTATGTCTATTTTTCTCATTTTTGCACTCTCAAAAATTAATTATGCAAGAACTCTAATCATCAATGAAATGGTCGATTTAATGGTGAGCAGCAGTAGTGATACTAAATCCGTTTATTAAAGACTGATTATTTATACCCCCTTTTGCCTATTGCCTATTGCCTGTCCCTATAAGTAGCCTATGCTCAACGGATTTAGCTGTGATTAAAAGAGAGCGCCAGCATTGCAGCCAAAATATAATACAAATGAACGCTTGACACGATGATTTTGAGCCAAGTATTTCTAGTCAATTAAGCATAAATACTTAAAACATCCTCAAATGCGAGCTGCTACGCAGTGCCTTCGGCATCGCATTAACCGAAGAAAAAGCGCTTAATAAGTTGTTAAATTTCGGGAACAACATTAGCAGTATGCTGAAAATTGGCGAAAACTATTAAGATCATAGACCGAGTTTAATCTTATGCTAGAGAAAATACTATACGCTGATTCTGGCGCAGGTCAAACCCAAGAAATGCTACAAGCATTGATGGATCTCCCCGCTATCCGGAAAGCGTCGATTACCATTCTCCGGGTTGTTCCCCCTCAGATTACCACCGAAGCCCTGGCCAGTAAATGGGAAGAAGGGACCCAAATGCTGACTAAAATCCTGCAAGAAGTCAAAATTGAACCCAGCAAAGTCTCCACGATTCTGCGTCAAGGAGATCCCAAAGATACCGTCTGTCAAGTTGCCGACGAAATCGGCGCTGATTTGATCCTGATGGGTTCCCGAGGACTGAAGCGACTGGAGGCAATTCTAGAAAATTCCGTCAGTCAATACGTCTTTCAACTGACTAATCACCCGATGTTATTGGTAAAAGACGATATTTACGTCAAAAAAATCAAAAAGGTGATGGTAGCTCTCGATAAGTCTAGCTCGGCTGATTTAGCTCTCGATCTGGCTATTTATCTCCTGCGGGATTATCCTTCAGCAGAGTTAATTCTGGCCCGCGTCAACCCCGACTTAAAACCAGAATTTGCCCCCACTTCCCCCAAAGAAATGGAAGAAAACCCGATTATAGGGCCGGCAGTGGCAAAAGCGAAACGGATGAATATACCCTATCGCTGCGTGGTGACGGGGGGTAAACCGGGAGAACAACTCTGTAAACTCGTCGATGATTATAATGTGGATCTCTTACTGTTGGGGTCGCCCGATCGCCGTCCTTCCGTGGCCAAGAGTTTACCAGATCTCGATCGCCTTCTCGGTACTTCCCTCTCGGATTATGTGCGGGTTAATGTCAATTGTCCCGTCCTTTTAGCCAGAAAAGAAGGGATTTAGCCCTTATTGGGTGTAGGCAGGTAAGTCTTGACTCATTTGATTTAAGTTGCTGGCAATGGCTTTCATCGTCATAAAAGCCGAGCTAAAGGCGATTAGCTCATTTAAGGGATAACTTCGACTCTCAACCCGCAAGCTCAGTAATTGCTTCTCAAGAGATTCAATTTCTTCGATGAGCAATCCTAACTTTGGTGGGTTGAGAATTACCTGGGCAGCGATCGCAGTCTGTTGTGCGATCGCTAAAATAATCAGCCATTTTTACTTTTTTGGTGAGGACGGTGGGCAGACGTTTGGAGCGTTTTGCCCGTAAATATGCACCGATATTTTCCAGTTCAATTTTAAGAACTTCCCGATAAAGAAAGAGGATGGCGTTGAGGGCTTGGTTTTGGGTGGCGGCGGCAACGTTTTTATCAACGGCAAGATGGGTCAAAAAGGCTCTAATTTCTTCACCCCCCATTTCACGGGGATGTTTTTTCTGATGGAAGAGCAGATAACGCTTAATCCAGTCCAGATATGTTTGTTCGGTG
>NZ_JAPZSZ010000133.1:0-5815 GCF_027532095.1 Microcystis sp. LE19-195.1E | reverse complement strand
CCTTCCTGACGACCTTCCTGACGCGCTTCCTCGCGCACATCTTGAAAATACTGAGTTTGTTTTAATTCATCTAAACTAAACATAGTTTCTATCTCCCGACGATTGAGAAGCGGTAACTTATAAACAAGAATCGTCTCTATTAATTGTAAGAGTTCTTGCGGTTTTTGGTCGGGGGTTAATTCTTGCCGCACTCTTTGGATTAATTTTCGGGTGCTATCAATCGCTTTTGCTTTAGATAGGGTGATTAATTGGACTGTAGCTAAACCAATCGAAGTTTGAGGAATGTTTTCTAATTCATTCAGATAAATCCGTCTCACTCGCTCGGAGTTGAGGAGTTCCCGATAGCGTTGAACTTTATCGGTTTCTACTTGAGGGTTAGGATAGACAATCACACCCCGCCAATCATTGGTTAAGTCAGTTTTACTGAGATATAAGAATATTTCAGTGAAAAAGCGCTGATAAAAAGCCTCATCTTCTTGAAATTGTACCTCACAGAAGTAGATAGGAGTCTGGGGGTGATTATTTTGAGGCAGAAAGACTCCATCAAGACGAAAAGAAAATTGTTTGACTTCCACTGAGTCAAAGCGGTAGTTATTGGCTTCGCTGATAGGGAGTTGAATTAATTCAAAGAAGATAGAGGGGAATGATTGAAAGAGTTGATAAAAAATCGTGTCAGTTTTCATGCTTTTATTTCTTCATCCGCGCTTACTCTTAGACCGCATCAACGGACTCATTAAACGATCGCAAAATCGAGACGATCCGATCAGCTTCCTGATCATTAAACATCCCATCTAGACCTTCGGGATGGTTATCAGTAAAGGGAGGCTCGTAGAGCGCCCCCGGATTGATAACTCCGTTTTTAGCGAGCATATCGATGATATTTTCGATAAAACGGATTTGATTGGCCGAGAAGTTTGTCCCCTGCAAATAACGGGCAAAAGCTTGTTTAGCCGCCTGGCGTGCCGCTACGCGGATCCCTGCGGGATCAAGTCCGACGATTTCCAGGATCAGAAGCTTGAGGCTTTTTGTCTGGCCAAAAACCTCCTCAAAACGCTGACGGCTCTCAATTTCTGCGGCCGAAAATAGCATCTCCTCTAGGGCAGATAAATCCGTCTCCGTTAGGGGGATATTGCGCCGCAACTTAGCGATCGCAAGTTGATCCTGATGCTGACGGATATAGGCCTCGACTTTCCGGCGATACTGTTCGCGACTAAAACCGGTCTGATGGGTGGGAATATCGACAATCTGCACCTCCCCCATCTCATCGACAAAATCGGTGATCACGATCTGCTGCTTTTGGCGATCGATAAACTTGACCAGATCCCGGACACGCACCCGAATCCTCTCCACTCCCGACGGCGTTGCGCCGGTCCACCAGCTTTCGTCCTGCACCTCGCGAATCAAGGCCAATTGCCCCTTAATCATCGGTATATCGGGCTTAGTCTCCAGTTGACCGAGAATATCCCGCACTTTGTCCCGCAATCGCTCATAACTACGGTCGGCCTTGAGAATGGCTAATTGCAGTTTCACACAGAGAAGGTCGAATTCCTTGGCCAGGGGATCCTCATTGGGCAGACTATTGGGTAAACCGGCCAAGGAGTCGGCAATGGTGGCCGCGTCCTCCTGACTGAGGTTGTTCCAACGCTGGCGCTGACTAAAGGTCTCCACCTGCGGCAAGCGACGACGCACGAGGAAATTATCCCGGGGCATGGTGGCGATATGTTGATGGAGTGCATCGAGCAAACTCGTGTATAGGTCGCCGGATCGATCGACTTTGTAAGTAGAGGACTGCTCTCTTGCCCTAGGTGTTGCGCTTGGCTTGGAGGGAGCGAGGCGGGTTGCCAACTCGAGGCGATGTTTAACTAGGCGACTGGTGAGGCTTTCGGGTATTTTCTGGCTTGTTTCATCGATATCCTGCTCGAAATACTCGAAATTCCCGCAGAGGTCGAAGACCAGAAACTCGGTTTTATGGTTGCCAGGCCCAAACAAATCCTGACAGAGACGGGTCCCGCGCCCGATCATCTGATTGAACTTCACCCGGGAGAATACGGGCTTAAAAAAGACCAAATTGACCACTTCCGGCACATCTACGCCGGTATCGAGCATATCCACCGAGACGGCCAAAATCGGTTCTTTGTTGGCTTCGCTGAAGTCATCGAGCAGACTCTGGGCGTAATTGTCGTGACTGTCAATAATTTTGGCGAAATGACCTTTGTAGTGAGGATAGTTACTGTTAAAGCGATCGCAGATACATTGGGCGTGTCGGTGATTACGGGCAAAAATAATCGTTTTACCCAATCGATCGCCACTGTTGACCTTTAGCCCCCGTTGCATCAATAATTCTAATGCTTGATCCACGGTGTCGATATTGAACAACCAGTCATTAAAGGCAGCTGCGTTAATTGCCTGCGGTAGTTCGCCGCTTTCCTCGTCCCGGAACTTCTCCTCGTAGTCTAGCCGCTCCTGTGGGGTTAGATCGCTGTATTTAACCCCAGTACGCAGAAACTTAAACGGCACAGTAACGCCCTTGGGGGGGACGAGGTGGCCATCCCTAACGGCATCATTTAACTCGTAGGCGAAGGTAGGCAAGCCCTGGGGTAGCTGGAAAATGCGGTAGGTGTCCCGGTCTATTTCCGAGCGCGGCGTGGCAGTTAGCCCCACCAGCAGGGCATCAAAATAATCGAATATTTCGCCGTATTTCTGATAAATGGAGCGATGGGCCTCATCGACGATCACTAGGTCAAAATAACCCACCCCAAAGATTCGCCCCTCTGCATCCATGCGATCGATGGCGTTGAGCATGGTTTGATAGGTGGAGAAGATAACGTTAGCCCCCGTCACGTCCTTGCTGCGGGTCAGATGCAGGACGGTAACGCTGGGTAGATGACGCTGAAAGGCTCGATAGGCTTGCTTTAATAGGGCATTGCGATCGGCCAGAAACAGGACTCGGTTTACCCAATTGGCGCTCTTGAGCAGTTCCACCAATGCGATCGCAGTTCGGGTTTTACCGCTTCCGGTGGCCATAACCAACAGGGACTTACGGGCGCACTTTTCTTCAAAAGTTTCGGTAATGCGGCGGATGGCCTCTTTCTGGTAGGGACGGCCGACAATATCCTCGTTAATGGCGGTGTTGCTGAGGCGTTTACGGTGGGAACGGCGGAAAATTAGCCGTTCTAGCTCGGTTTTTCGCAGGAAACCGAGGACGGGACGGGGGGGATAGGCGAGATCATCCCAGAGATAGGTTTCAAAGCCGTTGCTGTAGAAAATAACGGGGCGTTGGTTGTAGTCTTTTTCTAAGCAGTCGGCGTAGAGTTTGGCCTGCTGTTGGCCGCTGTCGGCGCTTTTGCTGGTGCGTTTTGCCTCCACGAGGGCGAGGGGTTTGCCGTCGTCGCCCCATAGTACATAATCGACGAAACCGCGCCCAGTATCCCCCGCTTCTTGGATGGGCATCCCCCACACCTCGAACTCTGTGGCGTTGGGGGCTTTGGTATCCCAGCCGACCTCTTGGAGTAGTACATCGATCAGGTAGCGGCGGGTGTCGGCTTCGTTGTAGTCGTGCTGGTCAGCGATCGCTCGGTTTTGGGCGAGGAGGGCATCCCGTTCGGCCCTAGCGGCTGCCAGTTCGGCCTCGGTTTGGCGCTGTTTTGCTTCGGCCAATTGGCGCAGGGCATCGCTTTGGGATAGGCGTTTTTCGAGGTCTTGCAGTTGTTTGGGAGCGGGGGGTGCGGCTGGGGGTATCTTCTGGCGATCGAAGCGAATATCGCCCAATTTTCGCCCATTCTGCCCATAGTAGCGCACGAGCCAGTAGGTGAGATGAAATAGTTCCTCGATCAGGTGCAGGGAGTCCCGTTCACTGATGGTGCTGGTATCGTGGGCGGCGTTGTTGCCGATTCTGTGGATGGTGCGAATTTTGCCGAAAAGTCCTGGTTTAAGGTTATCTTTAAAGGTTTGCTCGTGGATAAGAGCGCCTAGGCTATTGTCCCGGGGCGGTTGCAGGTAGGGGTCGTTTTCATAGAGCCAGCAGACCATTTGTTCTAGGACAAAACGGGTATAGAAGCAACTGGCCCGGGGGTTGCTGAAGACTAATCCCTCCGCTTGGCCGGCGTGTTCGTAGATTGTCGGGAATTGATCTCGCAGGAAGGAGAAGTTTGAGTCCATATTGCGCTCCCCAGTCTATTATCCCCAAAGTTTTGGCTATCTCTATATTTTACTTGGTTATTGTTTAACAGTTATATAAAAAAACAGCAAGTTCGGTTATTTTATCTAGGGTTTTCCCTCGTGACAGTGTGAGATGATAGGAATCTTGGTTAATTGTCTAACGGTCTTTTTTAATGGTATTTCCCACAAGATTATGGCAGTAATCCGCCGGATGCCATGGCTACAGTTCCCCCCTAAATGCCTTTTGTAAAAGGGAATTAAAGAGATTTTCGGATTCTTTGATACCCTCGTAGGCTTTTGATCGAAAGCCTTGAATCTGCTGAAGTCTAGCTGAGAACTTATTCTGTTCCTCAATTGGAGGAACAATAAATGGGAATGTCTTGAATTCACTAATCGGAGGGAAATTTGGTACTCCCGATCCTCTATTAGCGGCAAAGAACTTGGCACGGAAACTTTCGTGACTAAAATGGTATACAAAGAAATAGTTATTCATTTTTCTCTGATTCAGTGTGATCCTCAACAAAGCTTGATTGATAATACCTGGCTTTGCATTTTCAGGTACGATTGCCAACTTACCAAGATAAACACCTGAGCAACTAATAATAATATCCCCTGGTTTTACTTCAAATCCTTTCATCTCCTCAAATTTATCTTCGTCAATGTAGTATCTTTCAAACGAAAAATCATTATTTAGTGCGTGATATTGCTCGTAAACGAGGAACCCTACTTGAGTGAAAATATCTTTTTTCAATGCACCACCAAATGGTCCGCGCTTAATGGCACCTTTCTGATTTACAGTAATATCCTCAATCGTTTTTATCTCCCACCCTTTCGGATTAGTAACAGGATCACCGAACATCTCTAGGAAAGTCGATTTTAACAACTCCTCAGTCAACCGAATTGCCTCCTTGCGCTTGCGTCGCACCCCATCCGCTTTATCTAAAATTGCCGCAATTCTTCGCTGTTCTTCGAGGGGTGGGAGGGATACCTTAATCCCTTTAACTATCTCAATATTTAAGTTCTTTACAGTTGAACCAGAAGCAAGACGGGAAAACTCTGCATATATTAGATCAGAACCTAGTAGATGATAAAAATAATCTTGATCAATAACACCTTTTTTATTACTTAAAACAAGCCATCCATCATGAATACAACCAGATGTTTTCATGATATAAGGGTGGCCAAAGCTCATGGAATTCGTAAGTAAAAAATCACCCGGATAGACCATGCGTGAATTCTTAACACCAGTCTTCAAAATGCGCTTTTTAGTGTGTGTAATGTATTTTGAACTATCCGAAGCATCACCAATCATTACCCAGTTTACACCGTCAGGTTCTTCTGTCAGAAAATTCTGAATCGGTCTTGGCGAACCACCACGAGCAATTTCAAAAATATCGCCTAGTGCGACAGATGGCCAATCCTTCATCCCAACATCTCCTTTAACGCGCGTAAAACCTGATCAATCTTATTTTCAAACATAAATCAAACATCCTTTCGGTTGACTAAAGCGGTGGGTGCGGTGGGTTACGACGGATTGTTAGATTGACTTTAACGCCTAGATTGTTGCCGTCTAACCCACCCTACTATGAACTCTTCTCCCTTCAATGGGTAGGGTGGGTTAGCGATAGCGTAACCCACCACTCTCTTGGAATCTAAA
>NZ_JAPZSZ010000161.1:0-36648 GCF_027532095.1 Microcystis sp. LE19-195.1E | reverse complement strand
AAGCCACTCTTAATCGTGTCTTGGAACGAAATAGAGGCTTTTAAAGACTGCGTACATGGAGAATTAAAACAAGAATTACCCTCGAAAAGCCTATTTTTCCACTAAGTATTTATGCTCATTGCAAAGGTGAGATGCTCCCGTTCTTTGTTCTTTTCTTCTTCCGTGAATTCTAGGTTAATCATGTTTTTAATGAGTGCTTTGCTGCTTTGGTGCTTTGCTTCTAAATAGCTCTTCGGTAATTGTTATGCAAATAATTAACTTAAAATAAAATTCGATGAGAGTACTTACGCTCAAAAATAGCTGAAATTCATACAGGGAAAGACTTAAAGCACAAACTGGTTAATACCAAAAGATAGACAATTGAGTTAAAATTTGATATAATAGCCAAAAACCAGAGTATTTTACTTATGATACTTGACAAATTTTTGAACCTAGAAGGAACCTCTATCCTCTATTGGGAGCATCTCACCTTTGTAACCCCTAAATCAGGTTTTTATGTCAAGCTATTTTGAAAGCCTTGCTAGAAACCAGCTTTAGGGATAAGTATACTTACTCACTTGCATAAATGAGATGCTCCCTCGGTTTTACTACTGGAGCAGGAGCGGGGATGGGAAAAGAACCTAATTATGTAATTAAGCTAAACGGCTTTTACTTCGGATCACCGATATAGACTCCAAAAGGGTTATAGCTATTGGATCATGCAGGTTAAGCGCCGTTTAGCTTAACTGAAATCAGTTTACTTGCACGACTGATGGGTTTTTTTCAATTGGCGCAATTATAACCAGGCATTATAGCATCTATCAGAATTTTCAATGCGTTTACCCTATGTTTTCTGGTAGGATGTCAGTGGTTCTTTTTTGGCTCTGACTTGTCATTGTGATAATCAGACCCTACCTGATGAGCCTTCCTTTGTCAAATCTTAAGGCTGATATGTTTCATTTTTGAATTGGCTATCAAATATCTTCTTCCAGCATTTGCTGATTTTTTTTCCTAATCACTCAATTAACTTGATTGAGGTTTACCTACTTACCCAATCTGTAAACATTTACTACAGATAGGTCGAGAAAACATTGATTCCACAGGAGTTAATCTCCACTTATTTTAAAAACTTTAATTATTGGGTAACTATAAGGATGTTAAAAAACATACTAAACTTAAATAAAGAAAAATATTTTGACATTATTATCCTATTATTGGCAGGATTTTGGGGAGGTATATATGCAATTTATTTGCTGAAAAATGATATTAATCCAACCCAAATGGAATGGTTGTTTAATTCGTCGTCGGAAGATAAAGCCCAATCAATTATCGGTTGGTTATATTTTAAAAATGATAATTGGCATTGGCCGATAACCTTCACTGACAGCTTGGCTTATCCCACGGGAAGCTCGATTGCTTATACGGATTCTCTGCCTATATTTGCTGTATTCTTTAAGATTTTTTCTCCTTTCTTTGCTGATAATTTCCAGTATTTTGGGCTGGTGATCCTATTAAATATTGTCTTACAATTTTTCTGGGGAGCTAAACTAGGAGCTTTGTTTTCCCGGGGCAGTTTATTTTGTGCCATGGGAGCAGGTTTATTATTTATGCTTGCTCCTCCACTGGTGTGGAGATTGCACGGTCATCTCGCTTTAACCAGTCATTGGTTAATATTGGCTTCGCTATGGACTTATTTTCAGCTTGTCAATATTGGCAATAACAAGAATATCATTAAAATAGTAATATTTCAAGCTATACTTTTATTGTTTAGTGCTGGAATTCATCCCTATTTATCAGTTATGGTTCTGTTGATTGTAATCAGTAGCCATATACAAACATTTTGTTTGCAGAGAATTACCATGACTAAATTAGTAATTTTAGTTTTTTCGTTTTTAATATTACTAATTTTTGGATGGTATTTTTTTGGCTATTTTATGACAGACGGATCAGAAGGCGGCTCCTATGGTCTTTATTCTCTGAATTTGAATGCTCTTTTTAATCCGATAGATGAATATTCCCGTTTTGTCAAACCAATGCCAGTAAATGATGGGCAATATGAAGGATTTAACTATTTAGGCATCGGAATTATTTTGTTAATATTTGCGAATATGGGTGTTTTGATTGTCAAAAGAAATCAATTAGATTTGATATTAGTTAAACAAGCTTTTCTTCACAACTGGGTACTTTTCACTCTGGCACTTCTATTAACTTTATTAGCTTTAAGCAATAAAGTTTATTGGAATAAGAGCTTGATTCTTTACTATCCGCTGCCTGACATATTGATTGACGTGATCAGTAGATTTCGAGCTAGTGCACGATTTTTTTGGGTAGTACACTACTTGATCATTCTAGCCGTTCTGGTTATTAGCTTTAAAATCTGGAATCACCGGCAAATTAAAGTTTTATTAACCCTAGTCATTTTAATTCAATTTTTTGATAGTGTACCCTTGCACAATTATGTAATTCAAAGTGGACCTTTGCATTCCCAATCAAATATTTTAAAATCTCCAGAATGGCTTCACCTATCTAAGGATTATAAAAAGTTAATTATCTTGCCAAGCTATCAATGCAATGCTATTGAATCTTATCCAGCCTTAGAAAAAATTGCCGCCTTACAGAATTTAAAAACGAATAGCGCTCGCTTGGCACGATATAATTCCAGTGACATAAAATTACACTGTCAGCAGTTATTGAATAGTCTTCAGTCAGGGAAAATGGAGAAAGATGCCGCCTACGCTTTAGATTTAAAGAAAACTTTTAATTACTATACGAAAATTAACGCCGATCATAATAGTAGCCACTACTGTAACTATCTTGATGGCTATGTTCTGTGTCGATTGCGCAAAGATACGCTAGAAAAACCAACGTTAAAATTACCTATATCAACTTACAAAATTAAGGAGACAATCTATTTTACTAGAGAGGGAAATAATGCCTTAAATTATCAATTTGGAGATTGGTCAAGTTCAGAACCTTCAGGGACTTGGACAAATGGCGCTGAGGCACATCTGTTGCTGAAACTATCAGAACCAATTACAGATGACCTGATTCTTAATATTGAGGCATCTCCTTTTGTCAATGAAAAACATACTCAACAAAAAATTGACCTTTTGGTTAATCACCATTTGGTATCCCAGTGGACTTTTAAACAGGGAGAAATTGTTTCTAATAATTATCAAGTTCCCATTTCTAAGCAATTAATTGACAATTCACCCTTTTTGCAAATTACTTTTCGTATCTTGAATCCCCTATCTCCCCAAGAGTTGGGATTAAGCGATGATCCCCGTTTACTTGGTCTTTTCGTTACAAGGATTCAACTGTATCAGAAATCATCACAGTCGGTTAATTTATAGCAGTAAACGTTATCGGCAATAAAAGGACTGGATTTATAACCATTTACAACCAATGTTTCCCTTCTTCATCTGCGATTTAAGCAGCAGCTTTCTGACGATGAATGAATTTGTAGTTATGCAACCCACAAGCGGTTTCCATCACAATGTTTATAGGGTACCTCGAAAAATTCAAACCATACCCATCAGGTCAGTCTAGTAAGTACCTAATGGGACTTAAACAAAACCTAAGACAAAAATAGCTTCAAACCCATACAGAGAGATGACTTAAGTTCAAACAACACTCAATCTAGTCTTCTTGAGGGTTTCAGTCATTTTTTTCTTATTTACCTCTTTCCCTTATTCAGAGGGTTTTTCAGTGCTTTTATGGCTCGAAAAGTGTCTAAGTCCCACTAGGCTTGGCTTTTTTAATGAAAGTCTTAAGCAGTTTTTTAATAGCTGACTTAGCTGTAGATAAATTGTTAATTTCCTTTTGTTGGCTTTCAATATTCTCTAATAATTCTACATTCTGAATTTTTAAGGTTTCTAGAGAATATTCCACTTCTTTAAGACTCCTAGATGTAATTAAATACTGGAGAGATTGATTTTGTTTTTCCTCTTGTAATTTTCTTAATTCTACCCAAACCTGACCAGAAGAATTTTCTTTAAATTCGTCAATAGTTTTAAGGATAATTTGAGAAATTTTTTCGGAATTTTGCCGCCAAGAAAATTGTTTATATCTCTCTAATCCTTTGTCTATTAGTTGCTGACGAATTTCAGGAATTTGTATTTTTTTGATAGCTTGTATCATCTCATCAATACTGGTGCCGTCAATGTATAAAACTGCATCACCTCCTACCTCTGGAATCGCCGAGTTAAAGCAAGTAATCACCGGACACCCACAGGCCATTGCTTCAATAATTGGCAGTCCAAATCCTTCATAAAGAGAAGGATAAACTAAGGCAATTGCACCCGAATAAGCGGTTTTTAAATCCTGATCATCTAATTTTAAGACATAGGTGTTAATATTGTTAGCTAATTTCGATAATTCTGGCTCTAACTCTAAATCACCACCGACACAAACCACTGCTAAATTATTATTTTCAGGTAAATTATTCCAAGCTTCAAAGAATAATTTGACATTTTTATAACCCTTAAGACTAATGCGGGAACCAACGATGAGAAAATATGGGTTTAAAATCTGGTATTTTTGCTTAAAACCATCAATTTCTTGATCTATACTTCGAGAAAATTCTTGGCTGACTCCATTATAAACAACATCAATTTTATCTTGGGTAATGTGGGGATAAAACTCAACTAAATCTCGAGCAGTATTAGCTGATATAGTAATATACCTAGAAGCGTACAAAATTGCATAGTGCTTTTCCTGCCATTCTGGTTGATTTAAATCCGCCTCTAGGACTTCAGGTATCATATCATGAACCATTAGAGCCGAAGGAGTGCTTAGGGGAGTCGTATAGTAAGTAGAAATAAAGAGAGCTGCCTGAAGCCGATCGCAGATTGCTTGAATTTTTCTAGTATCCTTTCCACTATGATTATAATCGTAGGCTTCTAATAACCAATATTTTAAGTTTTTTAGTCTCGGTGCGGTTTGATTTCTATCTAAAATAATAATATGTTGACCAAATTCTGAGTTACTCCATTCTTGTAGAATTGAATACCAAACTCTCGCTATTCCTCCTTGGTTAATTTGAAAAATAACGCCATCAATCACAATAATAGGTTTGCTCTGCTCGGACATAGATTGAATTAATTGTAAGTTTTCTCGCTCATCTTCAATGAAGGGTACACCTAGATCATGATTAACTTCTAAATCAGTAATATCCCCACGCTGTACTTGATAGTTTTTACACAATTGATTATTCTTTTGCTGTTCTAATTTATCAGTTCTTTGATCAATAATATAGAGATATTTTTCTTGAAACTTTTGAACAATTTCTTGCTCTTTTTCTGAAGAAGTACTATCGATCACAGTAACTTAAATTCTCCCTTTTGATAGAAAACTTTTATTAATAAATCCTCTAGGCATCCCCGAATAAGCTCGGCTAAATTATCGGCAAAAACAGGGGCGAGAACTTTGATTTTATTAACCAATTTTTGATCGTGACTGCTGACTCCGACATAAGCGAATAGTGGACGATTTACCCTCCTCTAAGTTGAAAAGGTCATTAACACAGTAACATCTACTAGCTGCATCGCTTTCACTAGCGGGGAATATTTACCCCGACAATTGCTACTTTCTGGGGGTATCGGGGGAAGCGCCCAGAATCTGAGCTGCTTCCCCTATCTTGACTAATCTCTGTGCCTTGACAAGAGCCAGTCAAAAACCCCCACCCTAGCTAGGTTGGACGAGATTATTTAAGCCATAAACCACTTTAGCGGTGATAATCTTATCCTTATCGGTAAGTTCTTCTAACACCTCTTTTCCCTGGACTAAATAGCCAAAAACCGAATAACGACCATCCATGAGATTAAACCCCGGAGGAGTTAATTCATTATCGAATTTAAAGAAAAAGAATTGCGAGGAACCTCCGTTAGGATTAGTATCCGGACGCGCCAGGGCCAAGGCACCGAAAGCGTTAAAAGGTAAGGCGAGACTGGGTAAGTAAATCCCTAATTCTTCGAGAGTATTGCCATAAACTGGTTCTTCTTCCCCTTTAATCAAAATTTCTAAGGGAATAGAGCGATATTGCTTAGTTTTCGGGTCAATAAATCCCTCTTCTGCACCGACGGGATCCCCGGTTTGCACAACGAAATTATCTTCGCTGCGAATGAAGGGTAAACCGTCATAAAAACCCCGTTGGACTAAATCCACAAAGTTACCCCCATTAACCGGAGCGCTGTAACCATCCACAACGATAGTTAAATCTCCTTTGGTGGTCTGCATCTCTACGGTGGCGCGTCCTCGCAATTGCGGCAAGTTAGCGTATTCTGGGGGAACGTTAAAGGGAAAACCCACCACCATTAATTCTTCTAAAGCGGTGATATTATTGAGCAATTCCCGTCTGGTTGACCAAACTGCCTCTTTATCCTTCGCTTCTACGGCTGTATCGAGGGCTACCACTCCCGTTTTTATTTTTTCGATTAATTCCTCCCCTTGGCTTTTACTTGCTTCGGGAACACTATCTAAGATAGCCTTGCTTTTGGTAGAAAGGGCATAATTGGCATCCTTGACATCTTTTTTAATCGGACTCCAACGTTTGGCCCGCAGATGTTTGGCAATATCTTCGATCGATTGTTGCACTTGACGAATTGGTTTATTATCTATGGGTAAGGCATTGCGTAAAATAGCGGTGGGATCCGTTACCGCATCACCCTGAGCAAGCACGGCTAAAGCAGGGGCAGTCCCCTTAACCGTGAACAGACTTAAGATTAAAAATAGTGCTAGGGCAATACTAGCACCGCTTTTTAAGAAAAATTTGCCTGATTCCCGTAATCTTGTCGTTATTTTCATATTTTGGTCGGTTCCTCAATGGCCATACCTATCCAAAATACTTGTAGGCTTTTAGCGGAACCCTTGTCAATAGGTGAGAAAACCGATCGAAGCCATTATCAGTTATCAGTTATCAGTTATCAGTTATCAGATGTGAGTTTTCACTTCACCCATTACTGTTTACTGAAAAAAGGCTCCCCACTTCCCCAATTCCCCAATTCCCCAATTCATAATTTATAATTTATAATTCCCACTCCCTTTTTTTACCTTTTATGACTATTATTGTCGATTATCGCTTTCCTCCCGCTATTAATGCCGAAAAACAGGCAAAAACGATCGCTATCGGTCAAACCGCCGGCACTTGGAGCGATCGCCACAGTCATCGTCAAGAGCAGCTGCAACAACACCTAGCGGAAGTGGTGGGGATCAGGGAGGAAGCCGACGGTTATAAGGTGGCTAGGGTGCGTTTTCCCCAGATAAACGTTGAAAATGACATCGCCAGTCTTTTAACCATGATTTTCGGCAAATATTCCATGGCTGGAGCCGGAAAAGTGGTGGGGGTGTATCTCCCCGAAAGCTACGGCACGAAAGCCAAGCTGGGAATCACAGGAATTAGGCAACGTTTGGGGGTTTATGATCGACCTCTAGTCATGGCAATTTTTAAACCCGCTTTAGGACTATCGGCCCAAGATCACGCCGATATCCTGCGAGAAGTGGCTTTTGCTGGCTTAGACGTGATTAAAGATGATGAAATCATGGCGGATCTTCCCGTGGCTCCCACCCACGAGCGCCTAGATTGTTGTCGCCGGGTTTTGGAGGAAGTGCGGCAGCAAACCGGCAGAAATGTTCTCTATGCGGTCAATGTCACTGGAAAAGCGGACGAATTGCAGAGAAAAGCCCGTTTATTGGTGAAACATGGGGCTAATGCCCTGTTATTAAACGTTCTTACCTACGGTTTTTCCGTTTTAGAAGCTTTAGCCAGTGATCCGGCGATCGATGTGCCTATTTTCGCCCATCCTGCCTTTGCCGGAGCGATGTGTGCCGGTAGCGATACGGGATTAGCCTATTCTGTGGTTTTGGGGACGATGATGGCCCACGCAGGAGCCGATGCGGTGCTATATCCCGCGGCTTACGGTAGTTTACCCTTCGATCCCCAGGAGGAGGGCAAAATTCGCGATATTTTGCGCGATAGAAACGTTTTTCCAGTTCCCTCGGCCGGCATTCGTCCCGGTATTGTTCCCCAGGTCCTTGGGGATTACGGACGTAATGTTATCCTCAATGCGGGAACCGGAATTATGGACCACCCATCGGGACCGGCCAGTGGTGTGAGGGCTTTTTTTGAAGCTTTAGCCAGAATAGAAGCGGGTGATTCTTTTGATCCCGCCAATTTGCCCGAAGGAGCCTTAAAACAGGCAATTCTAGAGTGGGGTTAAGCTCAATTCTTTCAATGCACTATATAGGGTTTGCGGCAAAAAGTTTTTCTTGGGGGCAGGGTGTGGGGTGTGGGGTGTGGGGTGTAGGGTTTTACCGATTTTCAGGTGGTCAACTACCCAATTTTCAGGGAAAAAGTACCTGAATTTTCCCCCTGATCACTCCCATATCCGGTACTTTTTGATTGACAAAAGGTCTAAAAGTCTTACCCAACAAGGTTTTTAGATTTATTCAGCAAACCCTATATAGACATTTTGTCAAGCATTTTTATCAAAAATTAACAAATAACTTCCCGTTTTAGATAGGGTTGCAGCACTTCTGGCACTTTTACCGTCCCGTCCGCCTGTTGATAATTTTCTAGGATAGCAGCCATAGTACGACCGATCGCTAATCCCGAACCGTTGAGGGTGTGGACAAAATTAGTGCCTTTTTGCCCTTTTTCTTTAAAGCGAATATTTGCCCGTCGTGCCTGAAAGTCTCTAAAATTAGAACAACTGGAAATTTCCCGATAGGTATTAGCCGAAGGTAGCCACACTTCTAAGTCATAACATTTGGCCGCCGCAAAACCCAAGTCACCGCTACACAATTCAATCACGCGATAGGGCAACTGTAAAGCTTGCAGGATTGCCTCCGCATTAGCGACTAAACTTTCGTGTTCCTGAGCAGAAGCGTCAGGATGGACGATTTTGACCATTTCCACCTTATTAAATTGATGCAAACGGATCAAGCCCCTCGTATCTTTGCCATAGCTGCCCGCTTCTCGACGAAAACAGGGAGTATAGGCACAGTGTTTTATCGGTAATTGCTCCGATGAGAGGATTTCATCGCGATAGAGGTTAGTTACGGGTACTTCTGCCGTTGGTGCTAACCAAAGCTCATCATCTCGACATTTAAAGCTTTCTTCGGCGAATTTCGGCAGTTGTCCCGTCCCGCGCAGGGAGTCACTATTAATTAAAATTGGCGGTAAAACTTCTGTATAACCGGCGACAATATGGCGATCGAGCATAAAATTAATTAAAGCTCTTTCTAGGGCAGCCCCGACAGCGATAAGATTAACAAAACGACTCTGGGCGATCTTTACTGCCCGTTCAAAGTCTAAAATGCCCAATTTTTCCCCAATTTCCCAGTGAGGCAAAATATTCGGGTTGGTGGGTTTATATTCCTCTCCCCAGCGTCTGACTTCGACATTTTCCCGTTCATCCTTACCGATGGGAGTGGTTTCACTGGGTAAATTGGGTAAATCTAAGATTTTTTGGTCAATGGCCGCTTTAATGGCTTTTTCCTGCGGTTCTAATTGAGCTAGTTTACTTTTAATCTCGTTTCCTTCTGTTTTCAGTTCCAAAATTTCGGGACTGTTGACATCGCTGCCACTTTTCACTTTTTGTCCCACCAGTTTACCGATTTCGTTACCCCGGGCCTGTAAACTGCTGCGTTCTAACTCTAAAGCCTTCTGTTGTTGATTTAACTGGAGAATAGGGGCAATATCATAACTCCCTCCCCGACTATCTAAGCGTTTCTGTACTTCCTCTGGATTTTCTCTAATTTGCTTTAGGTCTAACATGGTAAGTGGGTGGGTGGAATTAAATATAAGATGAACGTAGGTTGGTACGCTACCGCTAACCCATCCTACAAATAATTGTGCCTCCCTACTTACGAGTCAGTAAAAAGTAAAAAGTAAGTGGGAGAGTCGGGGAATTGGCAGCCTGAGGGGAAATGTTCTCAGCCCCTAACCAATGGTCAATAATAACTCAAAACTTAACTAAAATATCGGTTAAAAGCCGCCGGTAAAATTAGCGGTATATTTAATTGTGGTGTCTGGAGTTAAGTCTCATGCTCAAATATCTGCCTGTTAAATTCCTGCGTTTTTTAGCGATTAGCTGTCTTGTCACGTTAATTTCTCTAGGATTTGACCGTTTACACCCCGTTAAAGCTAATCCCACCCTCATAGCTCAAAATGCTTGGGCCGGGGCCTCCTTCCCCGTGGAAAACTTTCAAACCTATACCTCTGGTTTCGGTTATCGTTCCTCTCCCATGGATGGCAGTCAACAATTTCATGCCGGGTTAGATCTGGCCGCACCCTTGGGCAGTTATATTCGCAATTGGTGGACCGGCAGAATCGTCGAATTATCCGATCATACAGGCTGTGGCACCATGATTAAGATGCAATCCGGTCAATGGACACATATTTATTGTCATCTCATGGGTTCGGTTCAATCCGACAGCCGCGGTACTTTTTTGATTGACAGGTCAGGAGGAATCGTCCTTACTCTCGGTCAGGATATACCGGCAGGGGCGCGCATGGCTAGAGTGGGAATGAGCGGACGCACCACCGGACCACACCTGCACTGGGGACTGATGTACGGCAATCAATACGTTGACCCCGCTTTGGTTTTAAATGCTATGTACGGTTCTAATCCTTCGGGTAATAGTTAAGAGAATCTGCGATCGCATTCTGTTCAGAAAAAACATAGCTGCCCAGATTTAGTGAATAACGAGGGACACTGCTAAAATTAAGCTGATCGATTCAGGTATATCCAGATAAAATGCGAATATTAACCCTTGTACCGGGAGGAATTAGCAATCAACTGCTGTTTTTTCCCACTCTAGAAACCCTCCAGCAAACTTACCCCCAAAGCAGCATTGATGTTTTAGTCGAACCTAGGGCAAAGGCTGCCTATCGTCTCTGTCCCCAGGTTAGGGAAGTGCTTTTATTTGACTATCGAGATCAGTACGGATTAGCGGATTATTTAAATATTTTGGGAGTAATTCGAGACCGGGAGTACGAAATCGCCATTAGTCTCACCAATCGTCCTGCTATCAACCTTTTACTCTGGTTAAATGGTGTTCCTAACCGTATAGGCTATGAAAATAATGGCAGCTGGTTCTTATCGCAACAAGTACCCCGGCCAACGGAAGGCTATCTAGCGGATAATTATCACGCACTGGTCAAAGGGTTAAAGATTGCTCCACCCTGTCCACCTTTAAAAGTAACCTTGAATCGGGATGATATCGATTGGGCCGAAATGGAGCAGCAACGCCTCAATATCAAGGATAGCGGCTATATTCTCCTCTACGCTGGCGGCAGCGATCTCAGCAGCAGCCAAGGACTAGAAACGGTTTATCCCCTAGAGAGTTGGCTAGAAATTATCCAAGGCATTCGCCATCAACAACCGGATTTGCCAATTGTCGCGATCCAGGGAGAATTGGATGAAGCTTGGGTTTTAGCGCTCAAAGCCATGGATAATAACTTAAAAGTGTCCAGAACGGCCGATATCGGTAAAATGGCGGCTATGATCGCGGGTGCTAATTTATTATTAGCTACCGAAAGTGTCCCTTTACAGTTAGCCGTGGCCGTGGGAACCTATACCCTCTCTCTGCTGGTTCCTTCGTTGTCTAAGAGAGTTTTACCGAGTGGGGGAGAGCTGCATCGATATATTGAGGCTAATACGGGAAAAGTCGCCGATATTACCCCCGAAACTGTCCTGAAAAAGATTTGGGGCAGGTAAAGAATCGGGTTTCGATCGCTTTTCTCTTGGCTCGAAACCCGAAAAAAATCAGCATCAAGGCTCAATTTTGCGATTGAGATAACTGACTTTTCAACGATTCTAGGGAGGCCCAACGACCATCGATGGCAGTATTTTCCGGAAGAAAAAAATCCGGTGGTTGACAATTGGCTCCGCAGAGTTGACGGGGGGGCAAAGTTAGACACAACTGCTCGTATAACCACATTTGCGGGTCAAAATCCCCGTTAGGATCGAGAGTTTCCGAGAGGTCTTCGTAGGCTATTTCTCGCTCTAGAGGATAGGAGTTATCGTAGTCTTTATTTTTGTCTAGCCAGATTAATTCGGAAGTGTTTAATTGCAGACGATGATTATATTGTTGTAAACAGCGATCGCAGGTTAAGGTGACGATGGTTTCTGCTTTCACCGATACTTCCAAAAAATTGCCCCCATGTCTAACCAGCAAGGTCCCCCGCACTGGTGTCAAGGTTTCTAGACCGGGGATAAAATTATCGATGATGATCACTCTTTGTCGATCAGGAGATTTGAGGAGGTGGGGGATAAAAATAGTTTCCATAGATAACTCCTGTATCATTTATCGGTTATCGGGTGTCAACTGCGTTAGCGAGTAACGCCATCATAATTGCTCGGTGACAATCTTTCCTTTATCAGCTTATCGCAGACTGACCTCTAGAGACATAGACCAGTCCTAGACTTTGGGGTGTAGGGTGTGGGGTGTAGGGTGTAGGGTGTGGGGTGTGGGGTGTGGGGTGTGGGGTGTAGGGTGTGGGGTGTGGGGTGTGGGGTGTAGGGTGTGGGGTGTAGGGTGTGGGGTGTGGGGTGTGGGAAAAATAAATAAAAATAATCTCCTGTCTCCTGACTCCTGACTCCTGACTCCTGTATTTGACAGGCTGTCTGTTGATCGATCGAGAAAGTTTCCTCAGAATTGGGAGTATATGCACAAAGATACTCCTATGTCAACGGTTTTGAAAAATTTTCTGCCTCACCTCGGTCGATTGGTTATTGTTGCACTGCTCTGTTCGCTTGTGCTGGGGGGATGGCCTCGGCAGGGAAAAGCGGCTCAATCAGTACATTTATCCTACTGGTTGCGATCGGGAATTGAACAACTAGAGGCAGGTAATTATCAGCAAGCTTTGCAGGATTTCAATCAGTCGATCGAACGGGAAAATAACTTGGCCCTAGCCTACAGTAATCGCTGTTTAACTGAGATTTATTTGCAGGATTATCTCCACGCTTGGCAGGACTGCACCCGCTCTTTACAACAGCAATCCGATAATTATCTAGCCTATTTCCATCGGGGTTTAGCTTTTTATCGTTTGGGAGATTATCCACAGGCGCTGACCGATTATAACCAGACTATCCGGTTAAAACCCACCTATTATCAAGCCTACTATAATCGGGGGTTAGTTCAGGCAGCCATGAAAAATTATCCCCTTGCCCTAGCTGATTTTAATCAATCCTTGCGTCAAATTACTAACTGGCAACCCGACACTTTAGCCACTATTTATAATGATCGAGGTTTATCTCATTTAGCCCTCCACAATTTTACCTCAGCTAAGGCGGATTTTAATCAAGCTCTCCGGTTAAATAAAAATAACGCTTCAGCCTACTATAATCTAGCTTGTACCGCTCACCAATTAGGTGAATACGACCGCTCGATCGCTCATTTAAATCAGGCGATTGCCATCGATCCTTTTTATGCCGATGCTTATATTAGAAGGGGATTACTGCGGCATCAATTGGGTTATTATCAATCAGCTTTAGCGGATTTAAATCAAGGAGCCAATCACCTCTATCAACAGGGATTGCACCACAATTATCAGCAAATCCTCGCCCTCATCGAGCAGATTCACCAACAGTTACTTTCCTTACCATCTCCCATTGTTTAAAAGAGCGGTCAATATTAGACCTCTTGCATAATTAATTTTTCAGGGTTCAAAAACGGCAAAAATAAGGATTAAATGGCATAAAATCTGTAAATAGACCATTTAATTGATTAATGCTTATTTTTAATTCTCCTGACTACTGACTACTGGCTACTGACTCCTAATCCTAACAACGATTTTTGATTTCTACAAGAGGTCTATTATAAAGGAAAGCGCTTCATGGCTGTGACGGCGAGACGGGCATTATCTTTAAGGACTTGGGAAACTCGGGGAATTTGGGGAATTTGCCAGAGAACATCGACGGTGCGCCGTAATAATCGCACTAGATCTCCCTCATCGAGGCTAGTATTTTCGCACAATTCCGGCCAGGATGTCCCTTGGGCCCAACGGGAGGCAATCCCCATCAGTTGGGTTTCTAACCAGACGGGAATAGTGATATCGTAGCGAGATTGAGCTTGATAGAGTAAACGGCGAACTTCTCGCAGACCGGGGGAATTTCCCTCTCCTTGCCGCAAAATATCGATAACTTCTGGCACAGGCGGGTAATTGCACCAAGTATCGGGGCGAGGGGGTTCCGTAATCATAGCGCTGATGGCGGCGGCTAGTTGGCTAGGAGTCAATCTGTCCAAATCTCCGGACATCATCGCTAATCCTAACCAGAGTTCATTTTCCCCGCGAATAGTGGCCGCCGCTTCTCCGAGGGGAGTGGGCAAATAACCCTCTAATGCTTGGAATTCTCGCAAAATCTCGATTAGATTCAGAAATTCTTCCCAGTAGTAGGATTTACGGGATTGTTGTTTTTGGTATTTAATCTGGGTCTTGTGTAACTTATCGCGAGCAATCTCTCGATCGTAGTATAATTTCATCAATCGCCCCGGATTTTTGCGTTTTTGCAGGGGATGAGCGGCAATTTGACTATTGACAATTTCAATTTTTTGTGCCTGTGTTTCCAGTTCCACCACCGGTGGGATGCCCTGCACTTGTTGGGGGATGAAATCGGCGATCGCCTGAGTATTTTCCTCCCCCTTGCGCCACCCCCCTAGGGAAACAGCTGCTAGGGAAGGGGGGATCAGTTCGCCTAATGCCGCGGGAGTGAGAAAACCTCGATCGATCTCGCTAATATCGGCATAGGCGGCTAAATACCAGCGATTATCACTGCCTAAACAAACAAGAGTTCGCACTTGACCAGCGCCGTGCAGGGTATTGACAAAGATAGCGGGGACGGGGACGGGGACCTTAATATGTTTGCCCTTGAGATGGAGGATGGTTCCGACGGGAATATTCGGCAATTTTAGATGTATTTCCTGTCTTTTCTGTGCCTCTGACTGACTAGCGATGATTTTATACAGTCTTTCTTCTTCCCGCAGTCTTTCCCGTAGCTTTTCGTAACTGAAGACCTGCTCCCGCTCGATACCGGCTAACTCCATATCCAACTTAGCTAATTCGGTGGTTAAGGCGGTAATCTGTTGTCGTTCGGGGCTTAACTTCAAACGAGCGAGATATTCGGCGAAACTGCGCTCTAAGAGGTCTTTGGCCTCCTCTAGACTGTGTTTTTGCAGGAGATTTAAGACCATGCCGTAACTGGGCGCAAAACAGCTTTGCAGGGGTTCCGGTTGGGCGGTGGCCAGAAAAGCCGCTTCTTTTGCCCCTTCAAAGGGCGTTTGTACTGTCACCACATGGCCCACCGCGTCCATTCCCCGGCGACCCGCCCGGCCGGCAATCTGGACAAATTCCGAGGGAGTCAGCATACTATGGCCATCATCGGTGCGTTTGGAGAGGGCTGAGATAACGGTGGTGCGGGCGGGCATATTAATCCCGGCCGAGAGGGTAGCGGTGGCAAAAACCACCTTAATTAAACCGGCTTCAAAGAGTTGTTCGACTAATTCTTTCCAGAGGGGTAAAATCCCGGCATGGTGAACACCACAGCCCCGGGTGAGGGGTTCCACTTGGTCGGCGCGCACCAATTGGGAAGCACTGGCCAGGAATTCAAATAGTTGATTTTTCGTCTCGGGGTCGGCGGTTAAGAGGCTGAGGAGTTGCTCGTCAGACTGGGGGTTATTAGCGAAAAAAGCCAGTAATTTCTGGTGTAGGGGCGGATTTTCGACGGCAAAGAAGGAAAGGGTCAGTTCTTGCAGATTGGGATTATCTTCCAGGAAGAAAATGAGTAAACGGTAGTAAATGGCTCTAGCTTCTTCTGGATTAACGAGATTGAGGTTTTTTAGCTCTCTAATCGCCTGATCGCAACCTTTACGGCTGAAAATGACGTAAATGGCTGGGAGCATATCCTTGTCCCGCAGAGTGGTGACAATGGAGGCGATGGTGGGACAATCTTCTCGTTTTAAGCGTCGGGGTTTGCCGTGGCCGACTTTTGAGCGTAGTTTCGGGTTAACTTTGCTCTGTTTTGGGTCGAGCAGCGGGAATAATCCCTCTTTATTGGCGAAATAAAAGCGCAGGGGGACGGGGCGAAAATCGGAGTTAATTAGCTCGCAGCTGGAGGTCTGCTGATTGTCGCCGGGTTGGGGCAGTTGCCGCACCCAGTTAATCCAGTCGGTGAGTTCCCCCGGGTTGCCAATGGTGGCGGAGAGGGCGACTAATTGGATACTAGGGGGACAGTAGATAATTGATTCTTCCCAAACGGTGCCGCGACCTCGATCGCTGATATAGTGACATTCATCGAGAACCAGGGTTTCCACGTTTTCTAGGGAAGTGCCTACCTGACCGATCGGGGTTTTATACAGCATATTGCGAAAAATTTCTGTAGTCATGACTACAATTAATGCTGAAGGATTGATCACCACATCGCCGGTAATCAATCCCACTTCGGCAAAGAGCAGCGGGGAATCCTCATCGCCATCGGTGGGGGTGCGACCGAATTTTTCTTGAAAATCCCGGAATTTTTGGTTAGAAAGAGCTTTCAGGGGAGTGGTGTAGAAAACCCGTTTGCCCCTTTCTAGGGCGCGATAGATAGCGTATTCTCCGATTAAAGTTTTGCCGGAACCCGTGGGAGCGCAGACAACCACTGATTTACCGGCAGCGAGAGCGGCGATCGCCGAGTGCTGGAAGTCGTCGAGTTTAAAGGGAAAAATGGTTTTGAGATCCAAAGAAGTAGGGTTAAGGGACTCTTTCACGTCAAGTCTAAGAGGAGAAATTTTTTTAATTGTGGCTATTCTGGCTGGCTTTTTTGATTCTAGTCGAAAAAAGCGTACTTCTAGAAACTAGGGACAAGCTTAACCTTTGGGGGTGATGCCCAATCCCATCATACTTCATTTTTATCAGAAATGCTGTAAGCTAAGAGGTATTTAAACCGCTTATTCTTAGATTAGCCGAATCTCTCCCAATCCCTTTACTGTTGACTCTTGCCTCTTGCCTCGTCTCAACAAGCAATTTAAATTACGAACAGCTTATCACTAATAATTGTATCTCTATTTTCTCCTTGACTTGATTACTTATACTGACTGATGATGATTAAATTTTCTGCTGAAGACTGTCTAGTTTTAGTTGTTGATGATGTGGGCAAAAATCTCCAATTAGCTGTGGAGATTCTTGATTCTGCTGGTTATGCCACCCGTTTTGCTAGTAGTGTTAAACAGGCAATAGAACGAGTAAAAACTGCTAATCCTGACCTAATTCTTCTTGACTTAATGATGCCAGATATGGGGGGAATAGAACTTTGTCGAAGACTAAAAACTGACAATTTATACGCTCATATACCAATTATCTTTGTGACAGATAGTAAGGAAAAAGAAGATATTATTAATGCTTTTAATTCTGGGGCTGTGGACTATGTAAATAAACCATTTCATAGTTGGGAACTGTTAGCCAGAGTTAAAATTCATCTAGAACTAAAAAAGACTCAAGAAGAACTTAAAAATATCAATTCTCAACTAGAAAAGCTAGTCAGAACTGATAGCCTAACTGGGGTAAATAATCGTCGAGAGATTCTCTACTTAGGTGAGAAAGAATTTCAACGATGTCGTCGTTATCATCGTTATTTTTCGGTTCTATTCATCGATATCGACCATTTTAAACATATTAACGATACCTTTGGTCATATCCTAGGAAACAAAACTTTAATTACTGTCGCTGGGGCAATTAAAACCTGTCTGCGTCAAGTGGATAGTTTTGGGCGCTTTGGGGGCGAGGAATTTGTCGCTATTCTCCCAGAAACTAATCTTGAAGATGCTGCTACCACAGCCCAGCGCATTTGTCAAGTAATTAACAAGTTAAATATTGAACTTGCTCAACAAAAAGTGCCAGTTACTGCTAGTATCGGTGTGGCAACATTTAGCCCTCAAGATAATAATCTAGAAGAGGTGATCGAGCGGGCTGATCATGCCATGTTTGCCGCTAAAAATCAGGGTAGGAATCGAGTTAGTTTAGGTAAAACAGTATGAAAAATTTGTTATTGATTCTTGGTTTTTTGCTCTTAGGTGTAGCCCCAAGTTTTAGCGCCGATCTCGATAGGATTATACGCCGGGGAAAATTAATTGTCGCTGTCAAAAATAATCTCCCTCCCCTCGCTTTCCTTGATTCTCAGGGCAATCTGCAAGGATTGGAAATCGACATCGCTAAACGTCTAGCTGAAGAAATTCTCGGTTCTGACAGTGCTATTATTCTCAAACCCGTTAGTAATCAAGAGCGTTTACAGGTGGTTATTGATGATCGGGTGGATTTGGCGATCGCTCGTGTGGCGATTACTCCCGCACGTCAGCGCTTAGTGGATTTTAGCCCCTTTTATTACCTCGATAGCAGCGGTTTTGTGACGAAAAACCTGCTATTTCAGCGTTTAGAAGACCTAGCTAACTCTAGAATCGCCGTACTCAACGGCTCGACGACAATCGCCCTTGTGCGTTCCCATTTACCTAACGCTACCCTGCGCGGGGTTGCTTCCTATCAAGAAGCTTTAAATTTACTGGAAACGGGGGAAATAGACGCTTTTGCGGCTGATAATAGCCTTTTAACCGGTTGGGTGCAGCAATTCCCCAATTATCGTCAATTACCGATCCAGTTGGGGGCGATCGCTCTAGGAGTCGTTCTCCCTAAAGGTTTACAGTACCAAAGTCTCCGAGAACGCGTCAATCAAGCGATCGAGCGGCTAGAATCCACTGGCTGGTTAGTAGAACGGGTGAACTATTGGGGCTTACCCCTGAGAATTCGGGAAATGGGGAGATAGGGTGATGGGGTGTGGGGAGTGGGGTGTGGGGTGTGGGGAGTGGGGTGTGGGGAGTGGGGTGTGGGGTGTGGGGTGTGGGGTGTGGGGTGTGGGGTGTGGGGTGTGGGGTGTGAGAATTATGAATTATGAAGTGGGGAGTGGGGAGTTTTTTGCTGTGAACAGTGAACAGTGAACTGAAAACTCAAATCTGATCAGTGATCACTGATAACTGATCACTGATAACTGATAACTGATCACTGATAACTGACTAAATCCTGCTATAATCTGAGTGAATAAGTATAAAAATATTAATTGCTCGATCGCTAATTATGGAAGATACCCTGCCGCTTATTTACGTTTCTGGATTGCTAATTTTCGTGATTGGTTTAGGAATTTTTGTCATCGTGCAAATCTTTAAAACCCGTCGAGTGGAAGGAACCTTTAACAAGCTACAAAAGAAATTGCAAAAAGAAAAAGGTACAGCTAAAGATTACTATGAATTAGGGAGTCTTTATCTCGATAAAAAACTCTATGTTCAAGCATTGAGTTTACTACAAAAGGCTTTAAAAATCTCTGAGGAAGAAAGCATCGAACCAGAAAATCAAGCTCTAATCTACAATGCGCTCGGTTTTTCCTATTTTGCCCAAGAACAATTAGAATTAGCGATTCGTAACTACAAAGAAGCAATTAAACTTTATCCCGAATACTCGATCGCTCTCAATAATCTTGGCAATGTTTACGAAAAGAAACAAATGGCGAAAAAAGCTCTCGAAACCTACGAAGAAACTCTCAAATTTGATCCTAATAATACCGTAGCGAAAAAGCGAGCCGAATCCCTGCGTAAACGCTTCGCTGAATCGAAATAGTTTTGACTACTATCAAATTCTTTTTAGAGATCGAAGAATCTTCGATCTCTTTCTTTATTTCAAGCCATAAAACAAGACAATTAAACTAGGGGTTAAAATCGTCAAAATTAAATTTAGGGGCGCACCCAAACGGGTAAAATCGAGGAATTTATAGCCGCCTGGTGCATAAACCATGGTGTTAGTTTGATAGCCAATTGGTGTGAGATAACTATTAGAAGCAGCAAAGGTGACAGCATACATAAAAGCCAAAGGATTTAAACCCAAAGTTTTCGCCACTTCCACGGCGACGGGAATCATTAAAACCACGGCGGCGTTATTAGAGAGGATTTCAGTTAAAAATGAGGTAATTAGATAGAAGAAAACTAAGATCCAAAACCCCGAAAGATGGCCGCCGATAGCCACTAAATTATCTGCCAACCATTTAGTCGTTCCCGAGTTATCCATGGCAGTACCCAGGGGAATTAAACCCGCTAATAAAAAGATAATATCCCAACGAATGGAACCATAGACTTCCCCCGGTTTTAGACAGCCAGTAATTACCATTAAAACCACCCCAACTAAACTGGTGACGAGAATCGGTTGAATATCAAAAGCAGCAATAATAATCACCAACAAAGTAATCATTAAAGCAATAATGCCCTTATCCTGTCGCAATGATTCAATTTCTTTCTCTTCTAAGACTAATAATTCTCGCGTGGTTTGTAAACCAATAAAACTCTGTTTTGGTCCTTGAACCAAGAGCAAATCGCCAAACTTTAAAGGAATTTTCCCTAATCTTCCTTGCAGTAATTCTGAACCACGCCGAATCGCTAAAACCGTTGCGTTATAACGCTGACGGAATTTCAAATCTTTTAAAGTTGTCCCAATTAAACGGGAATTAGAGAGAATCAAAACCTCGGCTAATTTTTCCTCACCTGTAGTAATTGTCGATTCAATATCTCCTTTCTGAAATTTGACATCGGCAAAGATTTCTAAGCCTCGTTCATCTTTAATTTTTAATAGTTCTTCCCGACTACTGTGAACGATTAAAATATCGCCAGCATTGAGAACTTTATCGGCTAAAGGTTGGGATAAATGTACCTTATTTCTGATTAATTCCAACACATCAAAATTAAACTTTCTTTGTAGTCCACTTTGGGATAAAGTTTGACCGATAAGATTAGAACGAGGGGTAATAATTACCTCACTCAGATATACTTTAGAACCATAATCATCCTCTAAAAATTCCCCGGTGGAAGATTTGCGATCGGGTAGTAATTTCGGGGCAAAAATTGTTAAATAAAGCAAACCTGCCAAAAAAGTGACTAATCCTAAAGCAGTGAATTGAAATAAGCTAAATTCCCCATAACCCAGCTTGGCAGAAATACCACTAGCGAGAATGTTAGTAGAAGTCCCCACCACGGTAATCATCCCCGCTAAAACCGTCGCGTAGGAAAGGGGAATTAATAACTTAGAAGGAGAAATTTTTTGTTTTTTACACCAATCTTCGACGATGGGTAAAAAGATCGCCACCACTGCCGTGTTATTAATAAAAGCACTAATCGGCCCCACCAATGCCCCTAAGACAAATACCTGTTGGTGGGGATTTTTGCCCCCCCAAACCAGCAAGCGATCGCGAATTACTTGAATCACTCCCGTGCGGGTAATTCCAGCACTAAGTACAAACATCGCCATCACCGTCACCGTGGCAGAATTACTAAATCCGGCGATACCTTCTTCGGGAGTAACTAAACCCAAAAGAATCAGGACAATAGCCACGCATAAAGCGGTTAAATCTACTGGTAGCCATTCTGCCACGAAAGCGACTAAAGCAACGACTAAAACCGTTAAAGTCAGAATAATTGGTGTTGGCATTGATTTATTTTTTCGTCATGAACCAGCGAATAAATAACTTCTCCAACTCGATCCAAACAAACATTAAGGCACTAAATCCAAAACAGATTAATAATTCTGTGCCACTAATCCATTGAGTACCGAAGAAGCTTTGTAGAGGAGGAGCATAAATTAACAACAATTGTAGGATCGTTGTCAAGCCCACGGCGGCGATAATGTAAGGATTAGAGAAGGGATTCATTTGCACAGCTAACTGGGTATGGGAACGCACCGCTAAAGCATGACCCATTTGTGCTAAACAGAGGGTAGTAAATACCATGGTTTTCCAACGTCCGGGATCTCCGATTTCGGGAGTTGCTTGAGTATATCGGTAAGCCCAGTACATCATAATAATGGTGAGAATGGCAAAGACGATGCCGATGCGAATCATATACCAACCCAAACCGCGGGCGAAAATGCTTTCCCGGGGGCTAAAAGGTGGACGTTTCATCACATTAGGTTCGGCGGGTTCCATTGCCAGAGCAAGAGCCGGTAAACCGTCGGTGACAAGGTTCATCCAGAGGATTTGCAAGGGAGAAAGGGGTACACCGCCTAAACCGAGCAGAGGAGCCGCTGCAATCGTTAAAACCTCGCCAATATTACTGCCGAGAATGTATTTAATAAAGCGCCGAATGTTACTGTAAACCACGCGCCCTTCTTCGGTGGCGGCGACGATGGTGGCAAAATTATCATCTAGCAAAATCATATCACTGGCTTCTTTGCTGACATCGGTTCCGGTAATCCCCATGGCGATACCGATATCCGCTTGTTTTAGTGCCGGAGCATCGTTCACCCCGTCCCCCGTCATGGCGACGAATTTGCCCCGTTTTTGCAAAGCTTGGACGATTCTCAGCTTATGTTCGGGAGAAACACGAGCATAGACGCTAACACCATCTACCTCTCCCTCTAGGTCATTCTGAGACATTTTTTCTAATTCTTTCCCCGTGATTACTCGCTCCCCGGGGGCAGCAATGCCCAATTCAATGGCGATCGCCTTGGCCGTTAATTGGTGATCTCCGGTAATCATAATCGGACGAATTCCCGCTTGACGACAGAGAGCAACCGCTTCTTTAACTTCTTTGCGGGGTGCATCGAGCATTCCCACCAATCCCAACCAAACCAGGGATTGTTCCTCACTATCTTCTCTTTCCGCTTCCGGCACTTCTGTCATCGGTTTATAGGAAAAACCTAAAACTCGTAGGCCATTACCCGCCATTTCGTCATTTTGTGCCAAAATACGGCTTCTTTGTTCTGGTGTTAAGGGTTGACTTTCCGCCCCAACTTGGATCTGAGAACAACGTTCGAGAATTAATTCCGGTGATCCTTTGGTAAACATTAAATAGGCAGAATCCCCCAAACCTAACTGGGCATTCTCACAGATTACTGACATTCTCTTTCTTTCGGAAGAAAAGGGAAATTCGCCTAAACGAGGGCTTTTGGGTGCTAATGCTTCCCGATATAGTCCTCCTTTACCCGCTAACGTCAGTAAAGCTCCTTCGGTGGGATCGCCTAAAATTAGCCATTCTTGCTCTTTATTTTGCAAAAGTGCATCATTACACAGCACACAAGCCGTTAAAATTGCCTGTAGTTCGGAATCACTTTCACTAGCACCACTAAACTCACCGATAGGCGCGTAACCTTCCCCCGTGACAGTAATTGTCTGCCCGGAAGTATTAACTTTCTGCACCACCATTTTATTTTGAGTTAAAGTTCCGGTTTTATCGGAGCAAATCGTCGTTACCGAGCCTAAAGTTTCCACTGCCGGCAATTTACGAATTAAAGCTTGTCTTCTCACCATTCTTTGGGTTCCAATTGCCAATGTCACCGTTACCACTGCCGGTAAACCTTCGGGAACAACGGCCACAGCCATACTGAGGGAAGTTTCGAGGAATGATTCAAAAAACCGCCAACCAAAGCGAATTACACCCCCAAGCACGACTACAGCCACTAAAGCTAGGGAACTACTCACTAAAACGTTACCTAACTGCGACATTCGCTGCTGTAGGGGAGTTGGTTCACTTTCTACTCCTTGCAACATGGCGGCGATTTTACCGATTTCCGTATCCATTCCCGTCTTGGTAATCGCCACTTTCCCGCGCCCCTGTACTACTTCTGTACCCTGATAGACGAGGTTAATGCGATCGCCTAAAGAGGCATCTTCTGGTAAAACCTTCTGTGCTTGTTTATTCACCGATTCCGCTTCCCCCGTGAGGGCAGCTTCGCGGATTTGCAGGTTTTGTGCTTCTAATAATCTGCCATCGGCGGCAATTTGTACCCCCGCTTCCAGTAACATGATATCCCCGGGGACAAGTTCCTTGGCCGCCACTTCAAAGGTGCTACCATTACGAATAACCCGGACTTTCGGCGAGGATAACTGCTTAAGGGCCGCTAATGCCTTTTCTGCCCGACTTTCCTGTAAATATCCTAAAATACCGTTTAAAATAACAATTGTAAAAATAGCGATTGCGTCTTTGGGAAATTCCCCTTTTTTCAGGTCCAAAACTGCCGAAACCACCGCCACGGCGATCAGCATCACTAACATAATGTTAGTAAACTGTTCCCATAAAATCATTAACGGGCTACGTCCCCCCGTTTCTTTTAGTTCATTTAACCCGTAAATATCTTTTCTTTTAACAATTTCCGCCTCTATTAAGCCGGTTTCCCCATTGGTTCTCAGTATTTCTAGGGTTTGTTCCCCAGTTAAATTATGCCAAGCACGATTATTCTCTATTTCCGAGACTTGAGGTGACGTAGTGGGAAAAGTCATAGCGATCGATTGAAGAGGGTGTACGCGTGAACTAAAAAGGTAAGCGAATTAAGCTAATTACATATCACAATATCAGTTATCAGGGAGCATTGGGGAGAGGGAAGTGGGGTAGTGGGGTAGTGGGGTAGTGGGGTGTAGGGAAATGGGGAGACCACTTCGTGCGCGTTGCGGGGGGGGAGTGGGGAGATGGGGAAGCTATCTCATCACCCTATCACCCCAAAACCCTATAACCCTATAACCCCATAACCCTATCACCTGTCTCCTGTCTCGGAGTCTCCTGACTTCTCGATAAGCTGAAAAAAATGTAACGAAATGTGAAGTATAATAGCGAATGTGATAAAGACAAGACATTAGAGAGTAGATAGGAAACGATGCGAGTTGCGATCGCTGGTGCGGGACTAGCCGGATTATCTTGTGCGAAATACCTTGTCGATGCGGGACATACGCCCATCGTACTGGAACGTCGCGATGTATTAGGGGGAAAAATTGCCGCTTGGAAAGATGCCGATGGGGACTGGTACGAAACCGGTTTACATATCTTCTTTGGCGCTTATCCCAATATGCTGCAATTATTCCAAGAATTAGGCATAGAAGATCGTTTACAGTGGAAAGAACACTCGATGATCTTCAATCAGCCGGAAAAACCGGGAACCTATTCGCGGTTTGACTTCCCAGATATTCCCGCCCCAATTAACGGTATTGTTGCCATTCTTCGCAATAATGATATGTTAACTTGGGAGGAAAAAATTAAATTTGGACTCGGTTTAATTCCTGCCATTGTTAAAGGTCAAAGTTACGTCGAGGAGATGGATAAATATTCTTGGTCGGAATGGTTAGAGAAACAAAACATCCCCCCTAGGGTAGAAAAAGAAGTGTTTATCGCTATGTCGAAAGCCCTAAACTTTATCGATCCTAACGAGATTTCCGCCACGATTCTACTAACAGCCCTCAACCGCTTTTTACAGGAGAAAAACGGCTCAAAAATGGCTTTTCTCGACGGTTCACCTCCGGAAAGACTCTGCCAACCTTTAGTCGATTACATCACCGCTAGAGGTGGCGAAGTGCGCTTAACTGCCCCTTTAAAAGAGATTATCTTAAATGAAGATGGCACAGTTAAAGCCTTCTTAATGCGCGGTTTAGAAGGTGGGGAAGATTATCTTTTTGAAGCCGATCTTTATGTGTCTGCGATGCCTGTAGATCCTTTAAAAGTTTTACTACCTAAACCTTGGCAAGAAGATAAATTCTTTCAAAAATTAGAAGGATTAGAAGGGGTTCCCGTCATTAATTTACACCTCTGGTTTGATCGCAAACTAACCGACATCGATCATTTATTATTCTCCCGTTCGCCCTTACTCAGTGTTTATGCTGACATGAGCAACACCTGTAAAGAATACGCTAACCCCGATCGCTCGATGTTAGAATTAGTTCTCGCTCCCGCTCAGGATTGGATTAGCAAATCCGATGAAGAAATTATCGCCGCCACGATGAAAGAACTAGAAAAACTCTTTCCCCAACATTTTACTGGCGATAATCCCAGTCAATTGTTAAAATATCATCTGGTGAAAACTCCCCGATCGGTTTATAAAGCCACCCCTGGCCGACAAGCTTATCGACCTTCTCAAAAAACTCCGATCGAGAATTTTTATCTCGCCGGTGACTATACCATGCAAAAATATTTAGGAAGCATGGAAGGAGCCGTTTTATCAGGGAAATTAGCGGCAGCAGTGATCAGCAAAGATCACCCCGCAGCACCGCTAAACCCGAATAAAACCCAATCTACACCAGTGTCCAGCGCTCGTTAATTCTCTGGCTAGGGACTAATGACGAAAATGGCCTTGAGTGAGACAATGCTATATCATTAGCCACAGTTCGCCGTTAATCTAAGTCAATCATTCCGCCCCAGCAGAATGCTCCAATTGCCAAAACCGACCCACCCCACCAAACCCCTCGTCTCCCTTGCGGAGTCCTACGAACTCTGTCGCCGGATTACAGAGAAGTATTCCAAAACGTTTTATCTCGGTACTCTCCTGATGCCGAAAGCAAAACGTCAAGCGATCTGGGCAATTTATGTCTGGTGTCGTCGTACCGATGAACTGGTCGATGGACCCCAAGCCCGGTTAACTACACCTGAAACCCTTGATTTATGGGAAAAACAGCTAGAAACCGTCTTTTCTGGGGTTGCCATCGAGGATGCCGACGTCGCTCTCGTGGATACTCTAGAAAAGTTCCCCATGGATATCCAACCCTTTCGGGATATGATCGCCGGGCAACAGATGGATCTCTATCGCAGTCGTTATCAAACCTTTGATGAACTAAAACTGTACTGCTATCGGGTGGCGGGGACGGTGGGGTTAATGTCCAGCGCGGTGTTAGGATTGGAAGATGATGATCGCTCGGCCCCTTGGCGGCGCAATCAAAGCGTCTATATTCCGCAAGAAGAAGCGATCGATCTCGGTATTGCCAATCAATTAACCAATATTTTGCGGGATGTGGGGGAAGATGTCCATCGTGGCCGGATTTATCTACCTTTAGAGGATTTAGAGCTTTTTAACTACAGCGAAGACGATTTACTCAAAGGGGTTAATGATCACCGTTGGCAGGCGTTAATGCGCTTCCAAATTGAGCGCGCTCGTTATTACTACGATTCCGCCGAAAGGGGGATTCGCGCCCTTAATCCCGATTCCCGTTGGCCGGTTTGGGCGGCTTTACTGCTTTATCAAGGCATTTTAGACGTAATTGAAGCAAATAACTACGATGTCTTCGCCCGTCGTGCCTTCGTGCCTTTACCCAAGAAAATGCTCTATTTACCCGTGGCTTGGTTGCGATCGCAAGCGTTATAAAAATTCGACGGGTTTTGCTGCTTGCCGACTCCACCCGTCGAGTCTTACCTAGGGTTGGCTGAAAAAGTCTTTCCTGGGGGCAGGCTGTGGCCCCCCCAACCCCCCCGACATCGGGGGGGCAGATGGGGTGTAGGGTTTTACCCATTTTCATCTGGTAAACTACCTAATTTTCAGGGAAAAAGTCCCTGAATTCTCCCCCTGATCACGACCATATCTGGTACTTTTTGACCTCCCCAAAGTCTAAAAGTCTTACCCAACAAGGTTTTTAGATTTATTCAGCCAACCCTAACTATTAACTGTTCCCAATTCAGTTGCTCAACTTGGGTTTGGTTTTTCAGCGTGATTTAGGAGTCACCAACCAGAAAGGTCCAGTTTCCGTGCAGGGAAGATCTCGATCGGTTTCGTAAACCACAAGACCGTCTTGCCGATCCAAAACTAACGCTTCTCCTAGACGGACGTAGGATATAAACGGGACAAGATAGCGGACGACAGGCTCATCGCTACAGGACGGCAACACCCTATCGTTAAAATACTCGTATCCCACATCCTCGACGCTTTCATAGTAGCGGATGCTGAGATCATCGATCGCTTTCCCCGGAAAACGTTCTTGGATAGCTGACCGGAGAAATTCTGGCAGCGGTCGATCGGGCGATAATAATGCTGCAGATTTCATGGCTTTTCCCCCTAAAACCAAAGGAAGCGGGGAACTCTGACAAATGCCGTCCCGATCGGGACTATTCGCTTGCGCTCCCTACCCCACCAATTTTTTACTAGGGATGGGAGCTGGCGCGGGGAGTTCCCTTGTATTCATTGTAACAAATTTCTCCGGAAGGGTTCGGGGCGATACCGTGAGAACAGGTTCTCTTGATTTTTCGTTACAAAGATTGACAAATTTATCCCTTTATTTTGGCGATAATAATAATTACCAGGCGACAAGCCAGAACAAATAGTGGAAATAGGTAAAGACGAACGAGGATGGGACTAACTAACTAGCAATAATGATAGCGAGAAAAGAAGTGGTTTAGTAGTGCCGAATTCTCGTTCCCGATCATTTAGGAGGTAGGAAAGATGACAATTTATGTCACCCGCAAGGGGGATAAACTGGTGGCCGATTCCCCACTGGAATTGGTGGAAAAATTACAACAATGTCAGGGCAGAATGGCGGAAACAAGACAGGACTTCATGACTCGGATGGCCGCACAGATGGTAGCCAGCCAAGGCGTTACCGTTCCTATCACCGATCCGGAGAATTTTATCGCCGAGCTAATCCACAACGATTTTCTGAGCGTGGTGGACAGTATTGATGGCTGAAAGTCGGCCGGGGAATTGGCAGGAAAACTTAGCCCCTAGTAACCCTAACACTCAACCCCACTACCCTAGATCAAAAAGCAAAATTTCCGAGTCTTCTAGAGATTGAATAGCCAAAGAAGTTTCCTCGCTAATTGCCGCTCCATCCCCCGCTCGTAAATGCACGCCATTCACGGTTATTTGCCCTCTAGCCACTTGTAACCAGCTATAACGACCGGGGGCTAAGGGATGGGTGAGGGACTGGCCTAGGGGCAAAATTCCTGCGTAGAGATTAACGTCTTGATGGACTTTAACCGCATTACCTGCGCCGGTGGGAGAGGCGATTAATTGTAGGGTATGGGGAGAAAATTCGATCGCTTTTTGTTCATAACTGGGTTCTAGATTTTTTTGGTCGGGAATAATCCAAATTTGCAGAAGATGGAGGGGATTAGTGGCAGAATGATTAAATTCACTGTGTTTTATCCCTGTTCCTGCGCTCATCCGTTGAATTTCACCGTGTCGAATCACGGAACCTGTACCGAGACTGTCTTGGTGTTCTAGTTCTCCCTCCAAAACATAGGTTAAAATCTCCATATCGTGGTGTCCGTGGGTGTGAAATCCTTTTCCCCCAATGACTTTATCCTCGTTAATAACTCTCAGACTCCTAAAACTAATCTGTTGGGGATCATAATATTGGGCAAAAGAAAAAGTATGATAGGTATCCAACCAACCATAGTTAGCGTGGCCTCTTTCCTCAGCTTTGCGTATAGTAATCATCGGGTTTCCTCTTTTTTATCTCTATATTCCTAGTCTATAAAATTATTGCCACAAATGATAAGTAGGCACTTAAAAGTCAGATAGTTACCTTGGAGTAATCATCCTGGCAATGTTCTTAAATTTTATGGATTTTGACTGGGATCCCCCCTTAATCCCCCCTTAAAAAGCTATCCATTAGTCACATCTTTCTTAACATAAAATTTGACAAAAAGAGAAAAGTGTGCCAGATGGCTCAAGGGGGTTCTATGGGGGGACTAATTTGATGAGATAGTTTCCAAGTCTGGCTGATATCATGTAACCTTCGCAGTCCCAACCAAATAGTTTTAACACCTGGTTCACCGTCGCCTTTTCTACCTAAAAAACCCCCAAGAGAAGCAATCATTCTGACCGCTTCTGGCCAAGGAGGGTGGCTTTTCAGGTGGCGGACTCTTTTTATGAATAGTGGCACACAAAGATTGCCATTCATGTTCTTCCAAAAAACTTTCACAACTCTCCTCTCCGTGTAAGCGTGCTTGATAGGTTAACCAGAGTAATCTCCAAGCTACAATTGAATAGGTAGCTAAAGCCATCTCAATTCTCCGACCCGTTTCTAATTGCAGTTTTTCTAATCCACAACCACTTTTTAAAACAAAATGATAGCGTTCTATTAACCAGCGATAACTATACCAGCGCACACAGGTTATCGCTGATTCAAAGCTACTAATGTCTAGGCTAGTTAAGAGGAGCCAACTGATAGGATTAACTCCGGTATGCGGATTTTCTTCTTCAGCTAAAATTACCTGTAATTTGACCGGTTGACGAGGGGTCGCCTTGGAGTGATGGCTAGGTACTTGTATTTCAAAACTGGCAAATCTAACTGTTAGTTTAGCTAGTCTAGCCTCGTGATTAGGATTGCGTTTTACTTGCACATCTAGGCTACCACAGGCTTTTATTTCTCTGATGGATTGATGTAAATATTTAGGCTCTGGATGCCCTGACTTTTGCTTGTCTTCGAGATAGTTAACTTTTCGGTTATGAGTTCCTCGGATTAATAAATGAGAGTTAGGACTTCTTGATTGGGCAAATAAATCAAATATGTCTGCCTCACAATCTCCGATTGTTACTACTTGAATTTCTTCGGGTATTTGTTGTTGTGTTTCTGACAAAGAATCTAACCATCTTTGACTTTCTTTTTCTTGGGTTTCTCTTTTTTTGCGTTGCTTGGCAATCCCTAAATTCTTTTCTTCTCTTGCCCAGACATATTGATTAATTAGTCCCAAAGGTATTCCTTGCGCTGACACTCCTAATGTGGTATGAACTTTGAGACCAAAGGATGTTTTACAATCTAGATAACCCATTCCTTTTTTGGCTTTTTGGGTCGTAAAGTCTAAACTTGTTGTGTCTTGCACTGCCAAAACTATTGGATGTTCTTTGATTCTTTCTACTGTACTTTTAGCTTGGGCGGCAATTATATCTGAGGGGTGAAAATAGGGGGAATTCCAAAAGTCGTAGGTGGCACTGGCGGCGGCTAGATTTCCCGAAGCTTGTGGCACACTTGTACTAGGTTGGCTGGCCAAGTTTTCTACGATACTGATTAACCTTTTCTTTCTTCTGGTGTCCCCTAGGTCTGCATACTGTAATTCTTGGGCTGCCCATTTCTCCATTTTTTTGCTTACCTCCACCTTAATTCCTTCTTTCAAAACTATACCTATCAATCGTTTCCCCTTTTTTTAAGTTTCTTCTCTTTTTGTTAAGAAAGATCCGACTAATGGATAGGTTATTAAGGGGGATACCCCCGCCTATCGGCACCCCCCTTATCAAGGGGGGCAGGGGGGATCGAACCTAAAATCCATTTTTAATTTAATTATAACCAGCTACTTAGAAATTTTCAAACAGAAGCAATGGCAGCCCTAGAAAAGGCCCTAGAAAAAGAAACGGAAAACTCGATCGCCACCGTGATTAAATTAGCCATATCTCAGTGACAACGGCAAGAGACTGACATCAACACCATGGACGACAATGAGAATGACAACCTAAAATCTTTTCGCTAATTTTGCCATAGACTGCACCCTTTGCTTCTAAAATGGGCTATTGCGGCTAGATACCAATATTGGTCTAGCATTTGCCCGTAGACTGAAAAAAGCACGTTATAAAGATTATGGCCAAAGTTCTGGTATCCGATTCGATCGATCCGGTAGGAGTAGAAATTCTGTCACAGGTTGCCCAAGTGGACGTGAAAACAGGACTATCCGCCGAGGAAATCATTCAAATTATCCCCGAATACGACGCACTGATGCTCCGTTCCAGTACCCGCGTCACCAAAGAAATCGTCGAAGCGGGCAGCAAACTGCAAATTATCGGCCGCGCAGGGGTAGGAGTCGATAATATCGATGTTCCCGCCGCTACTCGTCAGGGTATTATTGTCGTTAACTCTCCCGAAGGTAACACGATCGCCGCTGCCGAACACGCCTTGGCCATGATGTTATCCCTCTCCCGTCATATTCCCGATGCCAATCAGTCGGTAAAAGCGAATAAATGGGAAAGAAATCGCTTTATCGGCACAGAAGTTTATAAAAAGAACCTAGGAGTCGTCGGTTTAGGGAAAATTGGTTCCCACGTCGCCGCCGTTGCTAGATCCCTAGGCATGAAAATTCTCGCCTACGATCCCTTTATTTCCAAAGAACGCGCCGATCAACTCGGTTGCACCTTGGTAGATCTGGAATTACTCTTTGCTGAGTCCGATTTTATCACCCTCCACGTCCCGAAAACTCCCGAAACCCAGCATCTCATCGGTCGGGAAACCCTCCCTAAGATGAAACCCACGGTCCGCATCATTAACTGTTCCAGAGGCGGCATTATCGACGAGTTGGCTTTAATTGAAGCCCTCGAATCCGGTAGAATCGCCGGGGCAGCCTTGGATGTATTTGAACAGGAACCTTTAGGCGAATCTAGATTAAGAGAATTATCTAACGTCATCCTCACTCCCCACCTAGGCGCATCGACTACGGAAGCACAGGTTAATGTGGCTATTGATGTGGCCGAACAAATTCGCGATGTCCTCCTCGGTTTGCCAGCGCGTTCGGCCGTTAATATCCCCGGACTAACTCCCGATGTTATGGAAAAACTGCGCCCTTACCTGCAATTAGCGGAAACTATGGGTAATCTCGTCAGCCAGTTAGCAGGAGGTCGCTGTGACTCGTTAAATGTCCGTTTACAGGGAGAATTGGCCACTAAAGACAGTCAACCCCTGGTGGTGGCGGCAATTAAGGGTTTACTTTCCCAAGCCCTCCGGGAACGGGTAAACTATGTTAATGCGGCGATCGAAGCTAAGGAACGCGGTATCCGGGTAATCGAAACCCGGGATGCTTCCACCCGCGACTATTCGGGATCGATTCATTTGGAAGCCAATGGTTCCATGGGTACCCATTCCGTCACCGGAGCGCTGTTAAGTAACGGAGAAATCCGCATTACTGACCTCGATGAGTTCCCAATTAACGTGCCACCGAGTAATCATATGCTATTCACCCTTCACCAGGATATGCCCGGTATTATCGGCAAAATTGGCGCACTTTTAGGCAGTTTTAATGTCAATATCGCCAGTATGCAGGTAGGACGCAAAATTATTCGCGGTGACGCAGTTATGGCCCTGAGTCTCGATGATCCTTTACCAGAAGGTCTTCTCTCGGAAATTACTAAAGTCCCCGGTATCCGTGATGCTTATACAGTGAAACTCTAGATTAAATCAGTTATCAGTAAACAGTAAACAGTAATCAGTAATAAGTGAAAAGAAAGCTCTGAACTTGCCACTTAATACTGTTGACTGAAAACTCAAATCTGATAACTGATCCCTAATCACTGATAACTGATATATGTCTAATAGTTGGTGGGAAATTACGGTTTTGTGCGAACCTAGTCTCGAAGAAACGGTTTTCTGGAGACTGGAAAATTTTGGCTGTTCGGGAACGGCCACTGCTAAAAAACAATCCTCTTTAGAGATTAAGGCCTATATACCAGAAATTAAAGCGCAATTGCCCGATTTAGAGGCACTAAGCCTCTGGTTAAAGCAGGATGCTTTGATTTTAGGTTTTCCCGAACCTGTCAGCCATTGGCAGTTAATGGACGAGGAAGACTGGGCCAGCAGTTGGAAACAACATTGGCAAATTAGCGAGATCGGCGATCGCTTTTTGATCTGTCCTGCTTGGTTAAATCCCCCCGAAAATAACCAGAGATTGGTGATTAAAATTGACCCCGGTTCCGCTTTTGGCACGGGAACGCATCCAACCACGCAATTATGTCTAGAATCCCTAGAAATGCGTTTAAGTAGCCATCCAGAGCCTAAAATTATCGCCGATATCGGTTGTGGTTCCGGCATACTCGCGATCGGAGCGATTTTATTGGGGGCCAAAAAAGTTTATGCTGTCGATACAGATCCGCTGGCGGTGAATGCGACGCGCAGTAATCGCCATCTCAACCGAATTAACCCCGAAAATTTAGCTATTAATCAGGGTAGTGTCGAGGAGTTATTAGAATTAATTCCCGATGGTGTCGATGGCATCGTTTGTAATATTTTAGCCGAGACAATTATCGCTTTAATGCCCGAAATCACCCGTCTGGCAAAACCCACCACTTGGGGAATTTTAAGCGGCATCCTCGTCACCCAAGCACAAGCAGTTACAGATATTTTAGAACCCCAAGGCTGGACAGTGGCTGCCCTGTGGAAACGTCAAGAATGGTGTTGTCTTCAAATTCGTCGCGCTGTGGATTAATATAGCTATCAGTTATTAGCTTCTGAAAGCAAGAGGCAGCAAAAAAAATCTGGCAATTCTCCTACCCAAAAAGAAGGTTAGAAACTAAGTAGATTTAAGCTTTTAGCTTAACAAATGACAGTTTTCCACCACAGGGGAGTTCCAATGATACTAAATCCGGTTAAAAGGTATAGGTGAGCGGGGAGCGGCAGAGCCGGGGGAATACCGACCCCTGATTTCTGAACGAGTACGGAGGGAGTCGAACCCCCGACACCCAGGACCGGAACCTGGTGCTCTATCCTCTGAGCTACGTACCCACAATAAAATACTATTATATTATACCACTAGCCGACGCAGTAGAGCAGAAATTTCTATGACTAGCGATCGCCCTTTAAAACTACTGATCAGTAACGATGACGGCATTTCCGCCCTAGGAGTCCGCACCCTCGCTAACACCCTCGCTACTGCGGGCCATCAAGTCACCGTAGTTTGTCCCGACGGCGAGCGCTCTGCTACCGGTCATGGCTTAACCTTACACCATCCCATCCGGGCCGAACAGGTGGAAGGAATTTTTCATCCCGATGTGATTGCTTGGTCCTGCTCGGGAACTCCCGCCGATTCGGTGAAATTTGCCCTTAGTGCCGTCCTCAAAGAGCGTCCCGATTTAGTTTTAGCTGGCATTAACCACGGGTCTAATCTCGGCACCGATATCCTCTATTCTGGCACGGTTTCCGCAGCCCTAGAGGGCTTAATCGAGGGTATTCCCAGTATTGCTTTTAGTCTGGCTGGTTTTAAAGCCTGTGATTTCCAACCGGCCGCCGATTTTGCCCTCACTTTAGTCAGGAAAGTTGCCCTTAACCCTTTTCCTCTTCCCACTTTACTCAATGTGAACGTCCCTCCAGTTAGTAGTGGCGAAATCAAGGGGGTGAAAATCACTAGGCAAGGATTGCGACGCTACGAAGAAACCTTCGAGAAAAGACTGGATCCGAGGGGTAAAAGTTATTACTGGTTAATTGGGGAAGTGGTGGAAGATATCGAACAACCGGACTATACCCATTTACCCCCGGAAGTGCCTACGGATGTGCGCGCTATTGGCGAGAATTTTATCACCATCACGCCCCTACAATACAATTTAACTGATGTGCAGGGGTTTCAACATTTGCACCGGAATTCTTGGTTTGATTGAGGATCATCTCATGATATTCTGATTCAATCATTAGCGTTTGAGAGCCTATGTCCCCTCAATTTAATTTTCAAGAAAACGAACTCGAAGAAGCGGATATCATAACCCTCTGGGATGAGCAAGGTCGATCGCTGGACTGTTATATTGAGAACGCCTATGAAACCGATGATCTCACCTATATGCTTCTTGTCCCCGTGGATACCCCGGTGATGATTCTAGCTTGGGATGAGGAATCGGAGGAAGAAGAATCTGATGCCTTCTTAATCGAAGATAGCGAGGAAATCGAGCGGATTTTCGCCGATGCTAAGGCAGTTTTAGCAGAATTAGACCTATTGCTCAAATCCACTGCCCACACCTTGACTGTTAGTGGTGAATTACCGCCCCTAGAAGAAGATAATGTTCTCAGTTTAGAAATTGATGGCGATGAACCCTCCTCGTCATCAGAGCCGGAAGAATTGCAATTTCTCGCCAGTTTCTTTTCGGAAGACCAAAAATACTCGATTTACAGTCCCCTAGCTCCTTTGTTATTCTTAGCCGTCGGTGATGCGGAAGGGAAAGTTGAATTAGTTTCCCCCGATGATGACGGTATGGGACCAATTCTAGAGGAACTTTTGTTTGATGAACTCGATTAATTACATAATTTTACCAAATCCGCCGACCAAAATTTTTGATAAATCTAGTCACAGTATATCTTTCGGGATTTTATTATCGTCGTGATTAAAACGGATTTGGTATTTTTTCTCTAAATTAATTACACATTTCCCTAACCACTGACGAACTTATTATCTGTCGGATAGGCTTCTAGCCCCTGCTTGCTGGCAAAAGTGAGGGGCAGCCCGGGACAGACACTGATGCCAAAGGAAGATTGACTCTCCCCCGCTAACCGCTCGCGCGGTGTAGCGGGGGATTCTCGGTTCTTAGGCTTTTAACTAGATCGACCTGGTTTAACCTGGTCGATCCCCGTCAAATCGCCTCCGCGAGCGTTTTCTAACACGGTCAGTCCGACCGCATTTTTTCCTCGGTTCTCGATTACCTTCGCTGATGCCGTATCTCTCGGTTCAATGTGGCCGCAAGAATCACACCGGTGAACTCTTTCTGATAATGCTTTTTTGCCAGTAATCGCGCCACAATTCGGACAGTCCTGTGAAGTTCCGTTTTTATCGACCTTAAGATAATATTTCCCCCGTTTCCAAACAACAAACGGTAATATCTCATTAATAAAACTACCGATGCCCGAAGAGCCGAGATTGTTTTCTAACGATCCCTCTAGACTAGGAAACGAAGTTAATATCCTCAACAAAGATATTATCAGCAAAATCGCAAAGATAATGAGCTAGTTTAAAGTGCCAATCTCTACGGGTATTAGACACTTTTTCGTGTAATATTGCTATCTTATCCTGAAGTTTTAACCAATTGTTCGAGCCTTTAGTTTTCCGTTTCAGGCTCTTCGTTACCCTTTATGCTAAATCAACAGACAAGATGCCAAGACAACATACTTCTAACCCAAAAATTCCGAAAGTTTCTAAAGCCATAGGCTCTCCGTTTTATTAGTTTAAGTTTATTGTTGATTCCCTCGACCA
>NZ_JAPZSZ010000041.1:0-3368 GCF_027532095.1 Microcystis sp. LE19-195.1E | reverse complement strand
TCCCAGAAATCGCCCAATTTACTGATTTATCCCCCGACGCGATCGAGGAATTACAAAGGCAGAACGTTCACGATGTTTGATAATATTTGTAAATTTATCGCCGAAAACTTCTCCGATGATCTAGCCACTTGGTTATTGGGTTCTCCCCTCCCCTTAACCGTCCTCGACCCGACGGAATTACAATTAGACCCCATTCGCGCCGATTCTCTGATTTTTTTGCAGTCAGAGGAATTAATTCTCCATACCGAATTTCAAACCGACCCCGACTCCAAAATTCCCTTCCGAATGCTCGATTATCGCCTTCGCGTCTATCGTCGTCATCCCCAAAAACAAATGCGTCAAGTGGTAATTTATCTGCGACGTAGTGATTCCCCCCTAGTACAAGAAAATACTTTCCGTCTGGGGGAAACTTTTCATTCTTTTCAAGTCATCCGTCTTTGGGAAGAAAATACGCCGCAATTTTTCCATCATCCCGGTTTATTACCCTTTGCCATCCTCAGCAATACCGATGACCCCGAACAGGTGTTAAGTCAGGTGTCCCGTTCTCTAGAAACTATCTCCCAAAAACAGGTGCAAAGCAATCTCGCTGCCGCTACCAGTATTCTCGCTGGGTTAGTATTAAATCGAGAGACGATTAAAAAAATCCTTCGGAGTGACATTATGAGAGAATCCGTCATCTATCAAGATATTTTAGAGGAAGGCAGAGAGGAAGGCAGAGAGGAAGGCAGAGAGGAAGGCAGAGAGGAAGGCAGAGAGGAAGGCAGAGAGGAAGGCAGAGAGGAGGGAAAAGAAGAAAAAGCTCGACAAATTGCCCTAAAAATGCTATCTGCTGGCTTTCCTATCCCAGAAATCGCCCAATTTACCGATTTATCCCCCGACGCGATCGAGGAATTACAATCGAGAGACGATTAAAAAAATCCTTCGGAGTGAGATTATGAGAGAATCCGTCATCTATCAAGATATTTTAGAGGAAGGAGCATTAACCGCTAAATTAAACTCTATTCCCCGTTTATCAGCCTTAGGATTAAGTGTAGAACAAATTGCCCAAGCTTTAGACTTAGAAATTGAACAAGTACCAGAAGTCATTGAGGGACAAAATTGAGTGAAAACGGACAGTATTTTCTATCGTCTCTTTGAGACTTTTCCCGAAAGTTTCTTTGATTTGCTCAATCTTCCCCCTGAAACCGTCAATCATTATCAATTTTCCTCCCTAGAAGTTAAACAACTCGCTTTTCGTTTAGATGGGGTCTTTCTTCCCGATAACCTGAATGATCCGATTTACTTTGTCGAGGTACAATTTCAAAAAGATGAACGGTTTTACTCGCGCTTTTTTAGTGAAATATTTCTCTATTTTCATCAAAGTGAGATTAGTAACAATTGGCAAGGGGTGATCATTTATCCCCATCGGGAAATTGAAAATAGTCCCAAATCTCGTTATCAAGAATTCTTTGAGTCAGGCCGGGTTAACTGTTATTATCTGAATCAGTTAGATGAGGGGGATTCTCTGGGGGTAAAAGTGTTACAATTAATTGTGGAATCGGAAGCCAACACCTTAGGGCAAGGAAAAGAACTGATTCAACAAGTTAGACAACAATTCCAGGAGTCTTTAAAAAGAGAGGACATTCTAGAATTAATTGAGACAATTCTCATTTATAAATTGCCCAAATTAAACCGTAAGGAGATAGAAAAAATGTTTAGTTTAAGTGATCTAAGAGAAACTAAAGTCTATCAAGAAGCTTTAGAGGAAGGCAAAGAGGAAGGCAAAGAGGAAGGCAAAGAAGAAAAAGCTCGACAAATTGCTCTAAAAATGCTATCTGCTGGCTGTCCTATCCCAGAAATTGCCCGATTTACCGATTTATCCCCCGCAACTATCGAGGACTTACAAAGGCAGCAGGACAATTAAAGCTTTTAACCGCAAAGGGTGGGGAATTAGGAAAATTTTAACTCATCTCCCCACTCCACACCGATTAACCACGTTTAGCGAGGCGAAGCACCACTAAACCGCCCCCTAGTATGCCTAATCCGATAATACTAGAAGGTTCGGGCGTTCTGAATACCTGTACGCGATTGTTGACCGTATCGGCTACATAGATATTACCACCGCTACCGACAGCGATACCTTGGGGCATACTGAACTCACCGTTCCCCATACCTTGGCTACCGAAAGCGAACTGGAAGACACCACTGGGGTTGAATACCTGTACGCGATCGTTGAACGTATCGGCCACATAGATATTACCGCTGCCATCGACAGCGATACTGAAGGGGGCTTCGAACTGACCGTCCCCCGAACCTTGGCTACCGAAAGCGGACTGGAAGACACCACTGGGGTTGAATACCTGTACGCGATTGTTGAACGTATCGGCTACATAGATATTACCACTGCTATCGAAGGCGATAGCTTGGAGTCCATCGAACTGACCGTCCCCCGAACCATGGCTACCGAAAGCGGACTGGAAGACACCACTGGGGTTGAATACCTGTACGCGATTGTTGCCCGTATCGGCTACATAGATATTACCACTGCTACCGACCGCGATACCGTAGGGGCCTTGGAACTGACCGTCCCCCGAACCTTTGCTACCGAAAGCGGACTGGAAGACACCACTGGGGTTGAATACCTGTACGCGAGCGTTGTCCGTATCGGCTACATAGATATTACCACCGCTACCGACGACGATACCGTAGGGGGTCGAGAACTGACCGTCCCCCGAACCTTTGCTACCGAAAGTGGACTGGAAGACACCACTGGGGTTGAATACCTGTACGCGATCGTTGAACGTATCGGCTACATAGATATTACCCCCGCTATCGACAGCGATAGCGGAGGGGAAATTGAACTCACCGTCCCCCGTACCAGAGCTACCGAAAGCGAAGTAAAAACTGGCCGCAGTGGCACTGGTGGCGATACTAATACATCCGACCGCAGTGGCCGTGACTAGGGAAAAGGATTTCAGCAGAGCCTTTGATAAGCTACGCTTCTCCCGCCCCCCATGATTGATAACTTTAGATAGGGACATAAAACTTCAGAAAATCTGCCCTTAATATACCCTTTCCTCTAGCAATTGTCAAGAAATTTCTGGGAAGATGTGACAAATTTGCCGCTATCTAGGGCTTGCTGAATAAATCTAAAAACCCACATTCCGCACCCTAAAGTGTCACATTGAAAATTTTATCTAAATCGTCAAAACGATTGCCGGCTCTGAATTACAGGCTAATTTGTTTGACCAGCAGATGCACAATTAGCCCTAAAAATCTGATAGCTCTGATACCAAATTATTGAGATAAACTCTCATTAAGCTGGCGATCGCTGACTAGAGTGTGACACTTCATAATTCTTAGTAATCGCTAAAAGTCTTACTATACAA
>NZ_JAPZSZ010000048.1:0-7468 GCF_027532095.1 Microcystis sp. LE19-195.1E | reverse complement strand
AATTTATCAAGGTTGTAGAACGTTCAAAGGTGCTGAGAGAAAATTGGAAAAATGGATAAGAATAGGCGGAATATTATATCAAAGTAGTGCCAGTATGATCCGGAAGCATTTGTCGGGTATCTGTAATTACTTTGAAAATCAGACAACCAACGGATTAATTGAGGGAATGAATACCAAAATAAAGCTTATTAAAAGAATCAGTTATGGATTTACCAATTTTGAACATCTTCGACTTAAGCTGTTTGCTTGCTTTAATTCATAACAAAAATTAACACACGAAAACCAGAAGAGCCCAAAAAGTCACCTCGTCAAATTATTTTGGATATGGATGTGACGGATGATCAAGTACATGGAAATCAGGAGGGAGCGTTTTTCAATACTTATTATAAAGGAGTCTGTTATGCACCTTTGTATATTTTTTTTGGGACTCATTTATTAGTCGCTAAACTCCGTTCATCCAATGTCGATCCAGCAGAAGGAGCTTTAGAGGAATTACAAAGAATTATCGGAATCATTCGAGAAAAATGGAAAGAAACTTACATCTTCGTTCGAGGTGACAGTGCTTATGATCGGGAAGAAATCTTCAAATTCTGTGAAGAACAAGACCCAGGGTAAGCGCATCTTAACAATCCTTGACAAAATGAACTTTATGTGAGTTGCTTACCCACGATTCAGGCATATTTGAGGATAATTTGCCATCTCAATTGTTAAGCAAAAATCGACCAAATGGGTCGATTTCGTAACTATTCTGATTGACTGGTATCACTTGAAATGCCCACGCGGATGACAAAATTGGCCAATTGTCAATAGCGTTTGAGATGCTCTCACCCTGCGGATAAATACGGCATAAGTCGCGAGCGCGTCCGTCAAATTCTTGCTAGTAACCCCGAATTTGAAGCTTATCGGCAAAAACAAAAGGAAAAAAATTGTCGCTGAACGACTGAAAGAGGATCGGAAGAAAAGTGTCACATTGAATCCCAACCTTGTCTTGGATAATTTCAACATGATGTTGAGTTTGCTGTCACCCTTCGGAGATAATCAGGTATTGATTTATGTCCATATTCCAAAAGTATTAAGAATTATGTGCGATTGCCCCACCTCTTGACTAAGTTGTTAGAACAAGTTTCTTTATTCTATGTTAGGATGTGGGCGGTTCATTTTTTGGTCTGATTTGTTGTTGTATTGATCGGACAGTACCTGATGAGCCTTTCTTGGTCAACTGTTGAGGTTGATGCGTTTCATTTTTGAATTGGCGAACCGATGAAATATTTATTAACAAAATCACTAATCGCCACGGCGGGAATTACCTTCTTCACTCTCCTTTCTCCTTTCAAGACCCTAGGGGCAACCTTCGATAGTTTTCAGGTATTCGGCGATAGCTTATCGGATCCGGGAAATTTATATAAACTAACGGGCAATCTTTACCCGCCTAGCCCCCCCTACGGGAACGGGCGCTTTTCTAACGGCCCACTCTGGATCGAGTATTTACAGCAGGATTTCGGACTGCCGAATAGCGCGGTGCTGAATCTTGCCTACGGCGGAGCCACCAGCGGTCACCAGAACGTGGCCGAACTCTTGTTCGGGGGGAATTTTCCCGGATTACTCGACGAGATCGGCGCGTTCGCCGCGAACCCGTTCCTATCAACTTTCGACGCTCGCGATCTCTTCGTCGTGTGGGCCGGGGCTAACGACTATCTTTTCGGTTTCAGTACCGACCCCGATGCCGTAGTCGGTAACATTATCGCCGCGGTTGAAACCCTGATCTCCCCTGCGGTCGGGGCGAAAACGGTAATCGTTCCGAATCTACCGGATCTCGGTAAATTACCCAGTCAGGCGGGAATACCGGGGATGACGAATCTAGCCCTAGAGCATAATCAGAAATTAGCCTCGGCGCTTCAAGCCCTCCAAAACGCTCCCTCGACTGCGGCCACTCTGATCCCGCTAGATATCTACTCTCTCTTCGAGAACACCTACAACGATCCGTCTCGCTACGGTTTAACCAATGTCACGGATGCTTGTTTGAATACCAATACCTGGCAGATCTGCTCGAATCCCTCCGAGTATCTTTTCTGGGACGGTTTCCATCCCACGACCGTAACCCATCAAGCGATCGCCGGTCTCGCCTCGACAACCCTCGCCAGCGTTCCCGAACCGGACGCAACAGGTGCGATCGTTATCGTTGCTTTTGTCGGTTTGGGTGTTAAAGTGGCGCAGGTAACGATGAAAAGAAAACCGAACCGAGCCAGCGATCCCCCTTTCCGGGTAAAAGCGGCTGAAGGAAGGATTGACATACTCCCACCGTCACAGCGTAGCTTGACGGTGGGAGTATGTCAATTGCTATAAAGTAGGTTTACTGAAGAAGTGGAGGGAATCATCATCCTATGGCGATAATGACAAAATCATTTAGACAAAGACTGGCAGAGATTTTCGGGTTTGACCTGCGATCGCTGGCTTTATTTCGCATTGCCTTGGCGTTAGTGGTTTTAGTAGATTTATCGGTTCGTTTTAGCCAAGTAACTGCCCATTACAGCGGATTGGGGGTTTTACCCCTAGGAAGCTTATCGAAAGTCTCTGCTAGTCCTTTTTACTGGTCTATTTTTGCTCTCAGTGACTCGGTGCTGGTGCAGAGTATCCTGTTTATTGTCGCTATAGCGATCGCATTATTGCTTTTAATTGGCTATCATACCCGTTTAGCCACGATCGCCACTTGGGCGCTAATCGTCTCTTTACATCATCGCAACCCCCTGTTACTATTTGCCGCCGATGACGTAATCCGGGCAGTATTATTCTGGGCGATGTTTTTACCCCTGGGTGCCTGTTATTCCGTGGAAAGTGCCTTAAACACCAATCCCAACCCCCTACCCAAGCGTGTGGTTTCGGCTGCCACGGTCGCTTTTATGATACAGGTGTGTTACATCTATATGTGGTCAGCGGCCTTTAAAACCAAAAGTGAGACTTGGTGGCCCGACGGTACAGCCGTTTATTACTCTCTCAGTTACGATCAATACGGTACTGCTTTTGCCGGTTTTTTACTATCTTTACCGCCACAATTACTAGAAATCCTCACCTTTTCAGCGTTAATCTTTGAATGGGTGGGTCCACTGCTAATTTTTATTCCCTTTCGCAATAGTCTCTTTAAAATAGTCGCTATTCTCTCGTTTATTCTCTTACATATCGGTTTTGGTCTCAGTTTTCATCTGGGAATTTTCCCGTTTTTGAGTGTTACCCATTGGTTGCCCATCATCCCTAGCTTAGTCTGGGATTGGGGACAAAAACGGATGAGAAACCCAGAAAGAGAAGGTTTAAGGATTAATTATGATCGAGATTGTGGATTTTGCAAAAAAGTTGTTCATCTTCTCCGCACGTTTCTCATTTTACCCGGCACTCCCCTGTTAGTCGCTCAGGATAACCCCTCAATATACGAGGATATGGTGGCCCAAAATTCTTGGGTGGTGGAAGATTGGCAGGGAAAACGTCAGTTTAAATGGTCAGCAGTGGTTTATATTGTCAGTCTTTCGCCAATTTTCTGGTTTTTAGCGCCAATTTTGCGTTTACCGCCCCTTATGGCCGTGGGAACGAGAATTTATGAGTGGATTGCCTCCCATCGTCGTTTTATGGGCAATTTCACCAAACCTCTCAAGTTTCGTCCCCTGACGATTAAATCCTCTTTACCTTTAAATATTTTGGTAATTTTCTTCTTATTGTTGACCAGTATCTGGAATTTACGCAGTTTTGTCCGGCAATCGGCCATTAGAGGCGATTTAAATACACCTTTAATTCAGTCCCTCGATCGCTTGCTCACCCGTCGTACTTTCAATACAATTGATATTCTGGCAAGAGTTACCCGTTTAGACCAGTATTGGACTATTTTTGCCCCTTCTCCCCCTCGCGATGATGCTTGGTTTGTGGCAGTCAGTCAATTAGCCGATGGTTCCACGGTAGACATATTTAGGGAAGGACAGCCGGTAATTTGGGATAAACCCACCGAAAGCGATCGCAATCGTTTGTATAAAACCATGCAGTGGCGACAATATTTTATTAATCTTAATCGAGCTATCGGTCGGTCAGTTTATGGAGAGTTTGGTCAGTATCTCTGTCAAAACTGGAATCAGCAGCACGGTAGTGATCAACAAATTAAATCCCTGCAACTTTATATCATGCGGGAAAGGACTGTCCCCCCCGGAGAAAAACAGGGAATCGAAAAAGAACTACTCTGGCAGCAAAACTGTCTTTAATCAGTTATCAGTTATCAGTTATCAGTTATTAACCAGATCAAAGTTATCTTGTAACTAAAATCTGATTGCTTCTTTTTCCCTTTCAAACTAACTACCGCTAAACCTTAAACATCGCTAGAACCACTCTGGAGACTAGCGAGGGATTTTTCAAAATTCATTCTCTGTTCAGCATTGCGGAGAAAGTAACCACTCATCATTGCTGAGGCCAATAACCGGCCCAGATGTTCGCGACTGGTACTGATAGTGACCCCGAAATGTTCCGAAGGAAGGTTGCCCAAAAGTCCGATAATGTTGCGTTCCATCACTTGGAAAACCTCTTGGGACTCCGGTTTCGAGAGTTGGGCGATTGTTTCTGGACTTAAGGTCTGGACATACTGCCACAAACTCTCGGAAAATTCACTATCGGTACCGAATAAATTGTGAGGGCGATCGTTTTCTCTATACACCTTTGATCTCCTGAACTCAATTTTTTTATAAACTATCCTTTTGGTTCTTCCAATTTAACAGTTTTTTGAGATAGTGGGAGTCGGTAGAACCGAACCTGAACGGAATGGTTATACCAAGCAAAAAACCCATCTCCAGCAAAAATAAAAAACTTAACACTGATGATAACCGATCACTGTTCACTGATAACTTTTATTTACCCATACCTAAATGCTGGGCCTTTTGATAGACTTTACCCTCCGTCAGCAGCGAGGGGGCAATCACCACTTCCACCTGTTGCATTTCCTTTAAGTTCTTAGCACCCAAAGTTCCCATACTGGTTTTCAGCGCCCCTAGGAGGTTATGAGTACCATCATCTAATTTTGCCGGTCCGACGAGGATTTCGGCAATAGTTCCCGTACTGCCCACACTAATCCTGGTTCCCCGGGGTAGAATCGGGCTAGGTGTGGCCATACCCCAGTGAAAACCGCGGCCCGGTGCCTCCACAGACCGGGCAATGGGAGAACCAATCATCACCGCGTCAGCACCACAGGCGATACATTTGCAGATATCACCGCCGGTAATAATGCCGCCATCGGCAATAACGGGGACGTATTTACCGGTTTCTTGGAAAAAATCGTCCCTAGCGGCGGCACAATCGGCCACAGCAGTGGCTTGGGGAACTCCCACTCCTAAAACGCCGCGAGAAGTACAGGCAGCCCCCGGACCGATACCGACCAAAACCCCGGCTGCCCCGGTTTTCATCAGGTTAAGGGCGACTTCGTAGGTGACGCAGTTCCCCAAAACCACGGGAATGGGCATTTCTTGGCACAGTTGCACTAAATCGAGGGGGGTGATAGCTTCCGGGGATAAATGGGCAGTGGAAACAACGGTTGCTTGGACAAAGAGAATATCGGCCGCTGCTTGGGCGACGATAGCACCGTATTTGACGGCACCGGCAGGGGTGAGGCTAACTGCCGCAATACCGCCTTTTTCTTGAATTTCTTGGATACGAAGTTCGATTAGTTGCGGTTTAATCGGTTCTGCGTAGAGTTCCTGCATTAAACCGACGAATTCTGATTTGCCGACCGCTGCAATGCGATCGAGAATCGGGTTAGGATCCTCGTAACGGGTTTGAATTCCTTCGAGGTTTAGTACCCCTAGCGCCCCCAACTCGGAGAGAAGGACGGCCATTTTAGTATCCACCACCCCATCCATAGCGCTGGCGATAATCGGGATTTCCCGCTCGATATTGCCGAGAGACCAACGGGTATCGGCTAAACTAGGATCGAGGGTTCGCACTCCGGGTACAAGTGCGATTTCATCGATACCGTAAGCTCTACGGGCTGTTTTGCCCCGACCAATAATTGTATCCACGTTTCTATACTATTTCAGACCTATTTAGCCTAGACTAGCAAATTTCGCACCATCTCGAACAGCTTTTCGGTATTATTGCCGACTAGGCCCCGGGAAAATAATCGCCGCAGTCGATCGCTTGTTCGGTGTTGGCGCTCCTGGGTTGTACACTACATTTGAGGCGATAATCGTTGGTAAAGTAGCGGCAGTGGGAGCAAGGGATGGAGTGCATCCGTCGGGCAACTTGCCAACTATCGCGCACGGCACTGGCTAAAGACCAGCAAACTAAAGCGATAATGGCAGCGGCGATTGAAAAACGTAAAATAATCCAGATTTCCATGGCGAGCAACTAAAATTACCTGATTTGGATAGGAATCAACCGAGGCAATTGGCATAGGGTTAGATACTGAACAGTTTACTGACATCCAGACTAACCGTTAGCAATCACCAGACTTTTAAGAACATTTTCGGTCATGGCCGCTAGTTGATCCAATTGTTCCTGATGGCGTTTTGCCTGTTTTTTGGCTTCTACCTTGCGTTTCAGGGCTTCCCGGGCTAAATCATCGCGATTTCTGCTTAAAGCTTCGATCGCTACTCGATTCCATGTTTCTGCTTCTTGAAGGGCTTTTTTGTACTGGGGTTGAATTTCATCCCAACTGACCTTAAGATTGCTTAAAGCCCCTTTTAACAGAGTTTGGGCATTGTTGGGGTCGGCTCCGATGAGGGATTTTTTCAGAGGTTCGTAGAGTCCCACCGCTTGTAAATGGGTAATAATCGGGATAAATTCTTCTATCTGTTGACTTTTGCTAATACCGGTCTTACACCAAGTGGCAAAATGTTCGCAGTTGTTAAAAAGAAGATTATATTTCTGCTCCCCCAGACGACTTAGCGCCCTTTCTACCACCACATCGGGGATAAAGGAAAATCCCACCTCTACATGGCGCACCACATAGATTTTACCGCCCCTAGCAAAGGTTTCTAGGGAAGTTCGTTCGACAATTTCGCTCGGTTTTCGGTAATGAATGACGCTACCATCACCGCAATCGATGCCATGATGGGCATAAACACCCTGAAGATTGAGCAATTCCCGATAAGCGTATATTTGATCCCCTTTAGCCATATTTTTTTAGTGATCAAGTAAACAAGGAGATTATCTATTGAGCCAGTTTTTCTGGGTATTAATCTTCGTTTTCTTGAAAATATTCCCGATCGCGATTTGTCAAAACCTATTATAGCATTTATCTTAATGATGAGGTACAAAGTTTTCCTTTGGGGGAGTCGGTCGTCAATACCAAATTAGGTTACACTTCATTTTTATCTGGACTTCCCCCATACAGAAATACTAAAAAATTAACAAAACCCTTACTGCAGGTCGCTTCTCAGAAAAAATTGAAAAGACGCTACTGGGTACATTTTCCCTTTGAAAATGGCTGTACCGTTGACTGTATCTAGAG
>NZ_JAPZSZ010000285.1:0-4788 GCF_027532095.1 Microcystis sp. LE19-195.1E | reverse complement strand
TTTTGAGAGAATCGTCGTTCAAAACCTTGCGTCTTCATCGGCCCGCGTCCTGTAGGGGCGAAGCATTCGGGCAATAACCTATCGGTGAAAACGTAGATTTTCTATCCGAATGCTTCGCCCGTACTTATTCAGCAAACCCTAAGTAGGGAGGCACAATTATTTGTAGGATGGGTTAGCGGTAGCGTAACATAATCGGGCGTTGGGTTTCATGCTTCAACCCAACCTACGTTCATCTTATATTTAATTCCACCCACCCACTTAAAACTCAAATCTGATAACTGATAACTGATAACTGATAACTGATTACCGGCGCCGGTCTTGCAGTTTTTTATAGACATCTCGCAGGGGGACTTGATGATAGGCGAGAGCGACGAGGGTATGATAAAAAAGATCGGCCACTTCTGAGGCAATAGCATCGCCATCATTATCTTTGCAGGCCATGACCACTTCTGCCGATTCTTCGCCGATTTTCTTGAGAATTTTGTTATCTCCCCCGGCCAAAAGTTTACAGGTGTAGGATTCCGGATGAGGCTCGTCTCTGCGATCGCAAATTACCTTAAACAATTCCGAGAGGGTGTCGGCCGCTGGCGGTGATTTTTGCCAATTTACCTGGTGAAAACAGCTTCTTTCGCCGGTATGACAGGCGATATCACCGATTTGCTCAATAGTCAGTAAGATAGCATCACTATCGCAATCGTAGCGAATTTGACGCACCTTTTGGATATGGCCAGAAGTAGCGCCCTTGTGCCATAATTCTTGACGAGAACGACTCCAGTACCATGCTTCCCCAGTGGTGAGGGTTTTTTCGAGGGATTCCCGATTCATCCAGGCCATCATTAACACTGTAGCATCAAGATAGTCTTGAGCGATCGCCGGTACTAAACCCTGGGGATTATAAGCGATCGCGTCGAGGGGAATAGCAGAGAGTAAAGAAGACATCAGTTTTTCGCGGTCAAGAATTATGCTGGGATAAATTACCCAAAGCTTAATTATATAGCCATGGGGTCTTGGGGGTTAGGGTTTAGGGGTTAGGGGTTAGGGGATGGGGGTTGGGATTTAATGGTTGAATAATAAAAAAATTGCTGAGAAATTGATGAGAATACAATCCTATCGAGACTTACAAGTTTGGCAAACAGGAATGGATTTGGCAGAAAAATGCTATTTAGCCACTCGCAATTTCCCCAAAGAAGAAACCTACGGGATGATTTCTCAAATTCGCAGGGCTTCCGCTTCTATTCCTGCTAATATTGCCGAGGGTCATGGCAGAAAAACCCGCAAAGAATACCTACAGTTTCTCTACATAGCCCAAGGTTCTCTTAGAGAATTAGAAACCCATCTACTGTTATCAAAAAGAGTCCGATTGAACCCATCAGATACGATTGAACCCCTTCTTAACCAATGTGAATCAGTGGGTCGGTTGTTATCGGCCTTAATTCGTTCTCTGGAAGCGGGGGTTGGCGGAAATTAGTGGTTGGGTGTTTCTTATCCCCCATCCCCTATCCCCCATCCCCTATCCCCTATCCCCCATCCCCCATCCCCTATCCCCTATCCCCCATCCCCCATCCCCTATCCCCTATCCCCTATCCCCTATCCCCTATCCCCCATCCCCTATCCCCTATCCCCTATCCCCTATCCCCTATCCCCTATCCCCCATTCGTGCTACAATCAACCCGATAAGAAAAAGCTAAAAGCTAGAAAACCAAACAGGGCATCTAACCTTTAGCTATTCTTGTTCAACGTCACAGTTATCAATGTGTGCAAGACATTGGTAACTGTTATTTTTGTTTCTTGAAGCGGGAAACCAATCCTAAACCACCCACTGCCAGAAGTCCGAGGATAGTACCCGGTTCGGGAACCTTATTTATATATACTTGGTGGAAAGAATTTTGGAAGTCCATTAGACCTTCATTGGGATTAGCGGCAAGGGTATTTGTGACGGTCAACAGTGTATGAGGGGCGATACCGATGAAACCGCTAGCAGGGACCTGTGAGCCGTTAGTTGAAACTAACTCGAGCCCAAGTATCTCACCAAATGTCTCGGTTACGCTCCCGTAGTTGGATGATACGTTTGAATCCAGGTCAACCCCGAAAATCTCCCAGCCGGGGGTAGTGACCTGGATTGTATATGTGAAAGACCCAGAACTCATATTGACATCAACGAGACCGTCCATAGCATCGTATCGGAAATAATAATGATCACCCATCTGGGTCAGCGCAACTTTATCCGCCGCCTCGGCCGCAAAACCGCCAGTTATCGAGTTAGGTTTGAACGTAACTTTTTTGTCCCCTTCAATAAGATCCTTACGCAAAGTAGGATCAGGATTTGTCCATTCCCCCCAAGTTAACACCGCGGCATTCGCACTGGTAGCGGTAAGCACCGCGCCGGCGAGAACCCCGATGGCTAGGGAGCCAGAAGCAAAAGTTTTGGTTAATTTGTTGGTTGTCATCATAACTGAATTATGCAGCGTTAATTGTGTGTACTATAGCCATCAAAAGAAGTTAAGCAAGCGTTAAGCTCGCTGATAACTTTTTGTTTGACTTGACACAACTATAGCGAAACTTTTCAAAAAAAACAAGTGTTTTAGAACAGGGTGAGCGCATCTCAAACGCTATTGACCATTGACCAATTTTGTCATCCGCTTGCTGTGTGGGCATTTCAATTGATACCAGTCAATCAAAATAGTTAGGAATTCTTAACATTTGGTCGATTTTTGCTTAACAATTGAGATGGCAAATTCTCCTCAAATATGCCTGAATCACTCTCTGGGTAAGCAACTCACATAAATCAAGTTCATTTTGTTAACGATTGTTAAGATGCGCTTCGCTTACCCTGTGTTTTAGAAAACTTTTTTTCGGCAATATTTAGCTATTTTTTGTCAAATTTATAGCAGTTTTCCCCGAACATAACTACCCAAAAGTTGACAAATATACCCAAGCTTTTTGGTGAAAGTTGGACAAATAAACAGGCTCTAAGTAGGTGGGTGGAATTAAATATAAGATGAACGTAGGTTGGGTTGAAGCATGAAACCCAACGCCCGCATGGGTTACGCTACCGCTAACCCATCCTACAAATAATTGTGCCTCCCTACTTAGTTCAAAAAAAAATCTCTCAATTCGTTACAAAACTTAATCAAGAGAGGTACAATGTATAAAACTTAACAGTTTTGACAGTCAAAACTGGAGTTCGATGGCAATCAACTCCCTAACGAGGTAACTTCCTTTTGCTCCCACAAAAATGTCACCCCAAAACCCCCGGACAAACTCAGGTTTTAGAAAGACCAAAAATCCCGTTTAATATCTCTATCTAAAGAGGTATGACTAATTTTCCTAAATCATCTATAGTTACCAGCGTAGGGCAATGGCAGTATAAAAGTGGACAACTGACTGTCTAAAGTTGGACGATTCTCTCTCGAGAAATTTCTTTAATTAAAACTGGGTTAAGTTAAGTAGTCGGACATAAATTCTGTTCTCTATCTTAAGAAATGTAAATTGCCGCAATTCTTACTGACTCCTGACTTGAAAGTGGCAAGTGGCAAGTGGCAAGTGGGGAGAATACACAAAAGCTGTCTCCTGTCTCCTGTCTCCTGTCTCCTGTCTCCTGTCTCCTGACTCCTAGCCCCACCAACAAACTTTTTCAGCAAACCCTACTTAACAGCTTATATACTATGAATACTCTCATCACTATTCGAGAAGCTTCCGATTTACTCGGAGTTAGCATTAAAACCCTCCGGCGCTGGGAACAACAGGGTAAAATTTCCTCAATTCGTACCCGCGGCGGTCATCGCCGATTTCGACCGGAAGATCTCTTACAATCTGGTCAAGCAACCCCATTGATTATTGGCTATGCTCGTGTTAATCGACCTGAACAAAAACCCCAATTAGACACCCAGATAAAAGCGTTAGAAGAATTTTGCCATCAGCAGGGTCAACCCTTTGAAATTCTCACCGATATCGGCGACGGAGTCAGCCACAATCACCCTAATTTTATGCGTCTAGTGAAGATGATTTGTCAGGGTGAGGTGAAATCTCTAGTTTTAACCCATGCGGAAAGTGTGAGTCGCTTTTGTCATGATTTTATTTTGGGTTTGTGCCGTCTCTTCAAAATCCAAGTCATTCTCCTCAATCAAACCCAGGAATCCATTGCAGCTGAGGATTTATTGCTGGACTTCCCCCATACAGAAATACTAAAAAATTAACAAAACCCTTACTGCAGGTCGCTTCTCAGAAAAAATTGAAAAGAGGCTACTGGGTACATTTTTCGCTTGAAAATGGCTGTACCGTTGACTGTATCTGGAGTAGAGCGATTCCGTAGAGTTGGCTGTATAGTGATCGCTAACCTGATTTTAACAGATAGTGTCATTAATCTCTAGAGTAAGGGATTCGCTCTGTAGCCATGTTTTTGCTGGTTTTCTGCCCCGAAACAAGCTATAATGGTCGAAAGGTCAAATTTGAAAAATTTTGCCTCAAACCCTATCTGCGTAAGGACTTCAGGATTTTGTGTCCAGTAGTCCATTAGTATTATATTGCTTTAACTCAGGCTCTGTAAGACTTTTAGCCATAGCTAGTATGTTTATACGGGGGAAGTCCAGTTATTGGACGATCTGCAAGCCCTCATCACCATCTGTTACGATCATCTCTACCCACTACTTGACATCCTCACCGCCGTAAACGGACGGTGATTCCCAAACCTCACGATTTGGGTTTCTGCTTCTTTCCCTTGCGGGGTTCCGCACCTGCCTTAACAGATTTACTCTGTTCTGGTCTTATGGTCGCTCTACAGACTGACAC
>NZ_JAPZSZ010000012.1:0-5449 GCF_027532095.1 Microcystis sp. LE19-195.1E | reverse complement strand
AACTTTAAACTCTAAGACAAACATTTTACGCAGGGGGGACTTAGACAAAATCAGTATAGCACAATAAAAGTTAAGTTAACAAGATATAGTTTAAAAAGCCGTCCTAAAAGGACGGGGCTTTAACCCAAAATTTCGGTAAATTTTAGTCAAATATTTGATCTACTTAGTTTCTAATCCTCTTTTTAGGTAGGAGAATTGTCAGAGCCTTTCTCTTGCCTATTGCCTATTGCCTATTGCCTTCAGAAACTGATAACTGATAACTGCTTAATTTCCTCGCCAAAAGACAATCGAATTATTGAGAGGTTGAATGGTGGTGCCGGGATAATAGAAAGCGAGAATTTGTTCGGGAGACCAACCCAAACGGGCTAAATTATAGGAACCAAATTGACTTAATCCTACCCCGTGGCCAAAACCGCCACCAATAAAGTTATAACCCTGGATCTGTCGATTGGTATCGTAGATAGGATCGATGTAGAATAGGGTACTGCGAGGCGGTCCCAAAGCACTACGCACCTCATTTTTATGCAGTTCCAAAATCCCCTTATCGGTTTGAACGGTCATAGTCAGAATCCGACCGGAAGGAGAGCGCTTAGTCACTTCCATCCATTGGATTTTCTGGAAATGGGCGAGGGGATGTTTTCTGCGTTTTAGATAGGTTTCTAGGTCTTGACTCAAATCAGCTAAAGAAGCTTGTTTTTGCCAGCGAAAAACCCGTCGACCCGTCTCATTAAAACCATCTTTAAGATTAATAAACTGGCGAAAAGTTGTCTCATTAGCGAGAGATTGTTTCGAGAGATCCCAGACTCGATTGGGGGAGTCCACCACTGCCTGGAGATAAGGTCTTTCCTCCCCATCCCAAACATCACTAAAGAGGGCAGTTACTCCGCCGGTGGTGGAGGAATAAAGGGCATCCACTAACTCATTTTGGTAGGTTAAAACCAGTCCTTGGGTGGATGCGATCGCTTGATCAGCCCGGGGATTAGTTCCCGTCAATCCATAATAAACTTGACAATGGGTATCGGCACAGAGTTCGTAATTATCGGCTTGAAAACGGCGGAGATTGCGGAGGGCGTAGGTGCGGGCGATAATAGTTTGCGCCCGGGTGGCACTTTCCGGGGCATCATGACCGATTTCGTGGGGTACAACCCCACGCAGGTAGGTTTCAAGGGGAACGTTATTAACTAGGGTAAAAGTGCCGTAGGCGTTGGGCTGTAGGCGCATGGTTCCCCCGTACAAACGTACCTGATCGGGGCTATGGGTGACTTGAATCAGGTTTTTTTGGCTCTCGATTTCTAATTCTTTGGGAAAATAGCGCACCCCGTTGATCTGGAAAGAAACTTGCGGCTTTTCTTTGAGTAAAACACTATTAATATAGGGTTGATTGTGGCCTTTGGCTTGCAAACTGGTCAGCAACCAACGTCGCACTAGGGGATTTTCATAAACTTCTCGCTTTGCCCAAACCTGCCAGCGTCCGGGTTGGGTAATTTCCACTTTAATGCCCATTTTTGCCCAATTTTTGGCACTATTTTCGGCGGTTTCAAAGGTGGCGTGGTCGCTCAAAATGACTTTTTCTTGCAGGATGGGAGAAGCGAGAGGACGGGGAATAACTTCTAATTGTAGGCGATTGGTTTGCAGGGTTTGGGATTGGCCATCTTCTCCCACCACGCGCAGGGTGAGATTATCACCACTGGTACTACTCAGGGTTAATTTTTCCTTGGCTTCATCGCCAAAACGTTGGACAATGCCCACTCTCAGAAGCACATCCTTGGCTATAGCGGCAGGAATTAGGGTTAAACTGAGCAAGATCGCCGCAGTTATGGAACCGATGCTAATTATTTGTTTTTTTTCCTTGATTTTTAGCATAAAGTCAAGTATCTGTTAATAAGTTTTCATAAAAGTTGAGGATATTCAGAGATTATAGCAGCAAGCCGTTAGGGGAATAGGGTAATGGGGGGGATAGGGGAATTTCCACTAAAACCCTAAAACCCTAAAACCCCAACACCCTCAAACCCCAACACCTAACATCCAACCACCAACAAAGCATCTAACTTCCCCCATCGCTGATAATGCGTAAACGTACCATTTTCTGGCCACCTTCATCCAGTTCCACTTCGATCACTTCACTGGTTAAACTTTCCAAACAGGTTAACATCGATCGCAGATGGGGATTACTTGCTCCCGTATCCACATAGAGGCGATCGGACAAACTACCTAAACGTTTCCAAGTAGTATAAAGTTTAGCTACGGCTTGCTCTAATTGTGTGGCTTGTTTAACCAGATCCGCCGCCGTATTGAGGCAATCGACGCGCAACGCTTCTTCTAGAGCCATTTCGATATCTAAATTACCCCGTCGGAGAGTTTGTACTTGGGCTGCCGCGTCGAGATATTTGGCTAAACTGCGTGCTTCCGAGGTGATTAATTTCACCGTGTCCACATCGGGATTAGCGGCGATTTCTTGACGGAGAGTGTCGATATGAGTATCGGGTAACTTTTCTAATTCTTTCACTAAGGGGGCGAGATGACGCGCCGGTAAACTACCATCGCTGGCTTTTTCTTTCACTTCATCGGGTAGTAAATCTGAACTCATCGCTGTCCATTCATCGGCCAATTGCTTCACCTCCCGACGGGTAATTCTCTCCCCTTGTCGGGCCGCATCACTGACTAATTTTTGAATTTCGGGGGCAGATTTGGCTGTTTCTACGAAGGCGCGTTTACTAAAATTATTGATACTATCGGGATCCAGTTGTCCTTCTGCCAAGAGAGTATCGGCACTATTAGCCAATTGAATCAGAGCATAAGCTTGACTTTTAGTGATTTCTCGCTGTTTTAACCAGTTTAAAAAGCCTGTACCGCGACTATCACCGCCTTGCTTCTCCCGGTCGCGAATAGCTCGTAAAATTCGCCCCCGCCAGATTTCCGTTTGCAAATCAAAGCGATCGCAAACTTTCCAAAAAGAATCCAGTTGCTGCTGAAAGTCATGATCTTGGATGGTTTCATCTTCGGGATCTGGCAGTTGAAAGTTAAACTCTAGAGGCGTTTCAAAGGCATCAATGATCGCGGAGGTGTCGGAGGAGAACGTCGCAGCATCAACCATAGGATAGACTCGGCAGTTAATCGGGCATTTTATCTTAACTCGCTCTGGCAACCCCCGACAAGCCGATTAATCGTCAGGTAAAACCCCACACCCCACACCCCACACCCCACACCCCACACCCTGTCCCCACGAAAAACTTTTTCAGCCAACCCTAGTTAGGGGAAGCATTGGGGGGAGTGGGACTGGTGACAGGTGCGGAAGGTGTCGTCCCGGTCGTGGGACTGGTGACAGGTGCGGGAGGTGTCGTCACCGGAGTGGGACTGGTGACAGGTGCGGGAGAAATCGATGGATTGGAAGCGGGATGACGACTCAGGAATTGCCAAGCGATCGCAGCCAGCAAACCGAGAACACCGACAGCGATCACTACTACGACTAGGGGTGAAACGCTAGTGGGTGCGGGGGGAGAAGTACGACTAGAAACCGAAGAAGATGCAGGGGGGGGAGTGGGTATTGCTGTCACCACTTCTTCTCCGGGGTAGGTGTCGCTGCTGTGATCAAAATCTTGGTCATTAAGATCGGGAATAATCCGTTCTTTGGCCTGAGCATAAACTAAAGGCCTGACAGGTTCAGCCGCAGGAACTACCCGACAATAAACTAGGGCGATGGTGGAGTTATCGTGACCGTTTTTCTGGTTAGCTAGTTGTAATAAACTTTCCCCCACGGCGGTTACATTTTTCTCTCCTCGCAAAAGAGGCACAATTTCACTGTCCCAGTATTGTTCTACCCGATCGTAATCACTCAAACCATCGGAACAGAGGAGAAAAACACAGTCTTGATCAATAATCAACCTCTGAACCGTGGGATGGAGATTAGTGGCGCTACTCATGCCCAAAGCTTGCACCAAGGCCCCGGCGTTGGGATACTGTATGGCATCACGATAGAGGAGATAGCCTAATTTCACTTCCCTGGAAGCGAGATCATCATCCACCGTCACTTGATGACAACTGTGGGCAGTAATCCAATAGATGCGGGAATCCCCCACATGGGCCGCGTACATTTCCTGGGCCTGGGCAAAAGCCATAACTAGAGTCGTACCCATGCGCTGACGATCTTGTCTTGACTCCTGATCATTGCGTTGACTGATCAGATCATTGGTGACACGAATCGCCAGTTCGAGGACAAGACTGTGACTATCGGGATAGACTTCCATATCAGTGGTGGCACTGCGATTAATTTCCCTAGGCAGGGTTTCGATCGCCAATTGAGCAGCGATTTCGCCCCCTTCCTGACCGCCGATGCCATCACAGACAATCGCCAGGGGATTTTGACCATGAGCGAGGGTTATGGCCTGATTAGTCTCGGGATAACAGGCATCCTCGTTGTGTTCCCGCACCAGACCGGTATCAGTGCAGGTAAAAATCTCATAGCTGCGTTCTTGACCTCCACCGTAGTGCTGTAGTGCATAATCGAGGATAGCGATCAGGGATTCCGGGCGATCGAGATCACCGGATTCTAGCTCTTGGGTCAGGGATGCGAGAAAATCTTGAATATTAGCGGCTGCCGTCGGCATCAGACCGGCCCACAGGGCCCCTAAATCTCGTAAATTGGGAGCGGTGGCTTCGTCTTTGCTTAATTCTAGCAATTGCAGCAGCTGATTATTCACTCTCGTCAGAAAAGGGTTAAGCAGACTAGAGACCACAGCTTTTTTCTGGAGGGGATGCCAGAGTTTGGCCATTTGCCATAACCAGTGAATTTGCCTTAAATCGGAAGCTTGCGACCAAACCTCGGCCAGAGTGGGCAATAGTTCTGGATAAATTAATTCTCCCGTTTCACCGAGGGGAATAGTGCCGTATTCCAACAGCCAGATGTCCATATTTAAGCGTTCATCGGGACTGGGAATATAGCCATAGACTTGGGGAATGTGGAGATGGAAGGGTAACAATTTTAGGTAGAGGGAAATCCAGCTAGGAGGTTCGTCCGGCGCTTGGGGTGCTTGAGCGGGTTTAGTATCAAGAACAATTTGTGGTTGTTTGACCAAATAACGATTATCAATTAGATCGCCAACATGATAATAGGTTCTCACCCAATCACCCATCATCCATAAATAGCGCTTAACTAAAGGAGTACCGCATTTTTCACAGAATCTATTAGTGAGAGCGTTCGGGGATAGACAGGTTAGGTTTTGACATTGGAGGGTTGTCACGGAATCCATGAAAACTGCTGACTCCTAAAGCGCGGTTAGTATAGGTTAATAAAATAGCGTGTTTTTATCCACGTTGACATCCTCGCCGCCCTAAAAGTGCGGCGATTCCTAAACCTCACGATTTAAGTTTCTGCTTCCACCACCGTCGCATACCACAGTTAAAAAACCATGTACTGTCTTACACAGAGTCCACAGACTTTCGCCCCATTTCA
>NZ_JAPZSZ010000273.1:0-1359 GCF_027532095.1 Microcystis sp. LE19-195.1E | reverse complement strand
GTAAACTGCGACGACCCTTAATCTTCCTGTTTACCGTCGGTTGTCTGACTAGCGTGGTCGGTTATCGTTTCTATAATCAGCCGAAATTGGCCGTCGGGACTATTTCCCCGGTTACGATTATCGCCCCCGAAGATGCCCGTTCTCATCTTGACTAAGAATTTGCCGATGAGGACAAAACATGAGCAAAAATGATCTATTTTTTGAGATTTTAACCCCTCTTAATTGTACGATCTGCGTCACTGTTACCTATTGGGAAATTATCACCCAGATAAAACATCCTATAATGAAAGGACAAGAAAAATTAGTCCAAGAAACCCTTAGCCAACCTGATGAAATTCGACGTAGCCGCAGTGACCCTAATGTTTATCTTTTTTATAAACTTCAACGACCAAAACGTTGGCTCTGTGCCATTATCCGAAAACTCAATGGTGAAGGCTTCCTAATTACCACTTATCCCACCGATGCAATTAAAGAAGGGGAAATTTTATGGCAGAAGTAAACGTTTATTATGATCCGATGGGCAATACCTTAACCGTGTGGTTTGGCGATCGCTCTTCAGAATATCTCTGCGAAGAAACCGGCGACGAAGTTATTTTAATGAAAAATCAAAAAGGCGAAGTTATTGGTTTTGAAAAACTTAACTATAGGATTTCTGAGAACAGGAATCTTAAAATTTCCCTAGAAACCGCCACCCCTCTTTAAACAATAAAGGCGAAAAATAACACTTGCTAAAAGTGAGCAAGCTTTCAACACTATTAAGGAAAATCAATCAAAATAATCTCTCCTTGTCTAACTTTTCCGTGGTGTGCGGTGCCGGGAGGACTCTGTAACCCTTATTCCCCTTTTTTTCCCGCCCAAAGGCCGGTCGATTTTGTAGGGGCGAACTGTGGTCAGTGAGTTTATCGAACTGCGTTCGCCCACTGGCAATAATAATCGGCCCACCGGCAATAATCAGCCCGCCCGTTTTTTGGGGATTTGGGGCGATTTTTGGGTTATTTGGGCGCACGCAATGCGCCCCTACGGGGTTTTGGGGGGTTGGGCGCACGCGATGCGCCCCTACGGGTTTTGGGGGAATTTGGGTTATTTGGGCGCACGCGATGCGCCCCTACGGGTTTTGGACGCAGCGGAAGGCGAAAAACCCCCGCATCAAGTTAATCTAGATACCTTTCGAGAAAAAATTTTTTTGTACAGGGAGTCCTTAAAATAGAAGAGGGAACCCAAAACCAAGTTGCTGGTATTCTTCCTCTGGGCATGGTGGCGCAGTTTATAGAATTTAGCTGGAATTTATGAATCATTTTCTGCATTCTTTCACTGTTTTTCCTGATTCTGCCCGAAAATCTCGCTCTTACTCCCTGGGTA